>WGLY01000027.1 GCA_016125335.1 Frankiales bacterium | reverse complement strand
TCAACCCCGCGATCTGCCCATGCGTCAACCCCTGCGCCAGACCCCGCTCGATCACCACACGCTCATGCACCGTCAACCGCGCACCAGGCATCCCAACCTCCGCCGCACATCATCAGGTGCAACGACCCCTTGAACCCGCCCCCGGATTTCCGCGCTTTCGGGCAGTAACGACGGGGTCAGGGGACGAGGCCGAGGCGACGCAGCTCGCGGCCGGCGTCGCGGCGCGAGTTCACCCCCAGCTTGGCGAGCAGGCTCGACACGTGGTGGTCGACCGTCTTCGGGCTGATGAACAGCGCCTCGGCGATCTCGGCGTTGGTGAGGCCGGCGGCCACCTGCCCGGCCACCTCGAGCTCGCGGGCGGTCAGCGCGAAGGGGTTGTCGCGGGTCGAGCGGCGCGGCCGACGCGGGGCGGGCTCGCCCAGCGCGCGAAGCGCGAGCGTCATGCGGTCGGCTGCCGGGTGCGCCCCCAGCGCGGTGAAGCCGGCGTACGCCGTGCGCAGGTGCTCGGGGTCGCGGCTGACGGCGAGCGCCAGGGCCGCGTCGTAGGCGCACCCCCGCTCGCTCCACCACGCGTGCGCCTCGACGTGACGGCCCGCGCGCACCAGCGCGTAGGGCGGCGCGACGGAGGCGGCCGGGTCGGTCCCGGCCCCGGCGAGGTCGAGCCAGAGGCCCAGCTCGCCCAGCGCCCACGCGTAGTCGACCTTGGTCGCCAGCGCGTACGCCGCCTGCAGGCCGGCCACCTCCTCGGACAGCCGACCCTCGAGCCACGCCGCCTCGGCCCGCGCCGCGGCCGCCGGCCACACCCGCTGCAGGTGCCCGATCTCGTGGGCGAGCGCCGAGGCCTCGTCGAGGACCTCCCACGCGCCGGGGTCGCCGCGCCGCGCGCGCAGCCGCCCCAGGGCCGTGAGCGCCGTGGAGCGGGCGATCCCCACCGTCGAGGGTCGCGCGAGCAGCGCGGTCGCGCGGGCGCCGGCGTCGTCCCACCTGCCCTGCTCGAGGTCGCACCGGGCCAGCCACGCGGTGGCGTAGGCCTCGCCCCCGCGCGAGTCCGTCGCGCGGGCCAGACGCAGGGTTTCGTGCAGCGCGGGGACGGCGGCGTCGTAGAGGCGCACCTCGCCACCGCCGCTGCCGAGCTGGCTGTGGCCGAGCAGGACGAGGTCGTCGCGGTCGATGCGCCCGGCCAGGGCGATGCCCTCCCGGATGCGGGCCTCGCCCAGCACCGGGTCGGAGCTCATGAGGAGGGCGACGCCCGCCTGCACCAGGACGGCGGCGACGAGGTCGTCGCGCCCCAGCTCGCGGGCGAGCTCGAGGGCGCGCTCGCCGGCCTCGACGGCCGCCGGGAGCTCGCGGGCCAGCATCCGCGACGACGTGACCCCCAGCAGCGCGTCGGCGATGTCGGCCGGGTCGCCGAGCGACTCCAGCAGCGCGACCGAGCGCTCGGTGGCGGCGTCCGCCCGCGACTGCGCCCCGAGCGAGGTCAGCGGCGAGGTGAGCTTGCGCAGCGCCAGAGCGGAGCGGCGCACCTCCCCGCGCTGCTCCCAGATCGCGACGGCCTGCTCGTAGGCCTCGACCGAGTCCGCGAAGCGCCCGACGACGTGGGCCTCCGAGCCGAAGCGCTCGAGCAGCTCGGCGCGCTCGTCGTCCGGCAGCCCGTCGGCGAAGCGCAGCGCGGCCGCCAGCTGCTCGGTGGCCGACAGGTGGGCACCGGCGCGCACCGCGAGTTCGGCGGCGGCGACGGCGTGGCGCAGGACGGCGTCCCCGTCGCCGCCCTCCTCCGCGTGGAACGCGAGCAGCGCGGGGTCGGCGGGCGTGGGCGCGGCGGCGAGGTGTGCCAGCGCCTTGCGGTGCAGGATGCGGCGGCGGATCGGCGTGATGTCGTCGTGCACGCTGATGCGCGCGAGCTCGTGGCGGAACACCACGCGGGTCCCGTCGGGCACGAGCATCCCGGCCACGACGCACTCGTCGACACCGACGACGTCGTCGCCCAGCAGGCGCTCGAGCATCGCGAGCTCGGCCCCCAGCGGGGCGATGGACGCGGTGTCGAGGGCCTCGCGACCGACGGGCGACAGCGCGCTCGCCCGGCCGAGCACGGCGTCGCGCACCGAGGCCGGCGCCCCCGGGCCGGACCACGCCAGCGACTCGCTGACGAAGAAGGGGTTGCCGCCGGTCACCCGGTGCAGCGCCTCGGCGTCGACGTCGACCCCCTGCGCCGCGGCCAGCGCGGCGACGGCGTCGACGCTGAGCGGGGTCAGCCGCAGTCGCGTGCCGGCCGCCGCCACCAGCTCGGCCCGCGCGCCGCGCTGGGCGCTGCTGGCGCCGAGCGCCTCGTCGCGCTGGGTCAGCAGCAGCAGCACGGGCGCGTCGGCCAGCCGCCTGCTCAGGAAGGTGAGCGCGTCGAGGCTCGCCTCGTCCACCCAGTGCACGTCCTCCACGACGACGACGGTCGGCGCGGGCAGCGCCCGCAGCCCTGCCAGGGCGAGGTCGAACAGGCGGTGCCCCGCGGCGCCCTCGGCGAGGGCGGCCTCCAGCGGGTCGCCCAGCTGCGGGGCGAGGTCGGCGAGCACCCCCAGCGGGCGCGGTGCCCGCAGGTTGTCGCCGGCGGCCCGCACCACCGGCGCCCCGGCGTCGGACAGGAACGCGCGCACGAGCGAGGTCTTGCCGCCGCCGGCCTCCGCGGTGACCAGCACGGTCTCGCCGGGACCGCCGGCGCGGACCCGCCGCCACGCCTCCCCGAGCGCGGCGAGCTCGCCGCCCCGCTCGAGGAGTTCCATGCGGTCAGCTCTCGACGTAGAAGTACGGGTCGAGCACCCGCACCTCGGTGATGGCGTCGACGGGGAGGCCGTTGCGCGCGGCCGCGCGCCGGATCGACTCGGGGTCCGGCCCGTCGTAGATGCAGAACGAGACGGCGCGGTCGGGGGTGACGTAGGAGTGCAGCCAGGTGACGCCCTCGCCGGCGTTGGTGTCCACCACCGTGCGCACGCTGGCCGCGCCGGCGGCGTCCGTGGGGATCTCGAGACCGTCGGCGAACGTGCGCTCGACGAGGTAGCGGGGCATGGGTCCTCCTGTCCGCCGGCGACCGGGAGGTCCGGTGCCGACGTCAGAGTCGCCTGCGGCGGCGTCCCCGCAGATCGGGAACGGCTCCCCATCTTGCCCGCGGACCCGGTCCGGCGCGCCCCGTTCCCGCCCGATGTCACTGGTGGAAGGGTCGCTTCCGGGGCCGGGAGACGACCGTTCCACCAGTGACATCGCACCGGGCTTGGGTCAGGCGGACGCCCCGGCCACCGCGGCGGAGGCGAGCACGCCGGCCAGCGGCTCGTCCACGCGGCCCACCAGGCGGGTGCCGGCCTCGAGGTGCTCGACCGTCTCGAGCTCGCCCTCGCGGTGCGCGCGGGCGACGAGGTCGCCGCGGGCGTAGGGCACGACGAGGTCGATGGGGACCGCGCCGTGCGGGAGGTCGGCCTCGACCATCTCGAGCAGCGTCGGCACGCCCTCGCCGGTGCGCGCGCTCACCACGGTGGAGTGCGGCTCGCGGTTGAGGATGCGCGCCACCACGTGCGGGTCGGCGACGTCGGCCTTGTTGACGACGATGAGCTCCGGCACGTGCTGCGCGCCGATCTCAGCGAGCACCGCGCGCACCGCGGTGATCTGGCCCTCGGGGTCGGCGTCGCTGCCGTCGACGACGTGGAGCACGAGGTCGGCGTCGGTGACCTCCTCGAGGGTGGAGCGGAACGCCTCGACGAGCTGGTGCGGCAGGTGGCGCACGAACCCGACCGTGTCGGCCACGGTGATCACCCGGCCGCTGGGGGTCTCGACCCGGCGGACCGTGGGGTCGAGCGTGGCGAACAGCGCGTCCTCGACCAGCACGCCGGCACCCGTGATGCGGTTGAGCAGGCTGGACTTTCCCGCGTTGGTGTAGCCGGCGATGACGACGCTGGGCACGCCGTGGCGACGACGGTCGGCGCGCTGCGTGTCGCGCGCCGTCTTCATCGCGTGGATCTCCTTGCGCAGCCGGGCCATCGAGCTGCGGATGCGACGTCGATCGGTCTCGATCTTCGTCTCGCCGGGGCCTCGGGTGCCGACGCCGCCGCTCGCGCCGCCTCCGGCACCACCGCCCTGCCGGGACAGCGACTCGCCCCAGCCGCGCAGGCGCGGGAGCAGGTACTGCATCTGGGCGAGCGACACCTGCGCCTTGCCCTCCCGGCTGCGCGCGTGCTGGGCGAAGATGTCGAGGATCAGCCAGGTGCGGTCGACCACCTTGACCTTGACGACGTCCTCGAGCTGGCGCAGCTGACCGGGGGTGAGCTCGCCGTCGACGATGACGGTGTCGGCCGCGCTGTCGACGACGAGGTCGCGCAGCTCGCGGGCCTTGCCGGACCCGATGTAGGTGGCCGGGTCGGGCTTGTCGCGGCGCTGGATCACGCCGTCGACGACGAAGGAGCCCGCGGTCTCGGCGAGCGCGGCGAGCTCGGCGAGGCTGCGCTCGGCCTCGCCCACGGTGCCCTCGGTCCACACACCCACGAGCACGACGCGCTCGAGCCGGATCTGCCGGTACTCGACCTCGGTGACGTCGACGAGCTCGGTGGAGAGCCCCTGCACGCGGCGCAGGGCCGCGCGGTCGGCGAGCTCGAGCTCGCCGGTGGAGGGGTCGTCGAGGTCGAGGCCGGGATCGGCCTCCTCGTGCGCCCGGCGTCGGGCGGTGGCGTCGTACCGGCCCGCGAGGGGCAGCGGCGCGACCGTGTCGTCGTCCCGCGGGTCCACGGGCTCGGGGTTCGCGTGCGTCATCAGGCTTCCAGGGTCGCACGCACACGCGCAGGGGCGCGACCGCGATCCGCCCCGCCCCGCACGTCACTGGTGGAACGGTCGCTTCCCGGGCCGGGAAGCAGCCCTTTCACCAGTGACATCGCCTCCGGGCGGGGTCAGTGGGGGGCGGCGGCGCTGGTGGCGGCGGAGCGCAGCAGGTCGAGCAGCTCGACCCGCTCGTCGTGGCCGAGGGCGTCGTAGGCCGGGGCGACGAGCCGGTCGGTGAGCGACTCGGCATCGGCGCGGGCCGCGACGTGGGCGGAGGCGTCCTCGAACGGCTCCTCCCAGCCGTAGAACGCCGCGTTGCCGGAGCCGCCGCCGCCCTGGAGCGCGTTCTGCAGCGCGGCCGCGCCGGGGCCGGCGAGGATCGCCTGCAGGGGCGTGAGGCCGGTCGCGATCACCGCGACCAGGTGCAGGCCGCCGCGGTGCTCGCGCAGCACGTGCATCAGCTGCGCCGCGCGGCCGAGGTCGTCGTCGGGCAGCGGCACCGCGCGCCAGCCGGCGAACAGCGGGAGCCCGGCGACGTCGAGCCCGTCGACGACGGTGGCCAGCAGCTCGGCCAGCCGGCCCGGGTCGCGGGTGGCGCCCAGGCGCGTGCGGCCCCAGTCGCGGCACACGTCGGCGTACGCCGTCACCGCCGTGGCGACGTCGACCACCGCGCGGCCGCCCTCCCACGCCTCGCGCACGACGTCGGCCGGCCAGAACCCGAACGCCGCGGTCACGACGTCGGCGTCCACCTCGCCCAGCACGCTGCCGCGGCCGCGGACGTAGCCCTGGCGGCCGCGCAGGCCGAGGGCCGCGCCGTACTCCTTGGCCTGCCGGGAGATCATGAACCCGCCGCCGACCGCCGAGACGATCTGGCCGGTGGCGGCGGTGAACGCGATCGCGTCGTCGACGTCGACCTCGGGCAGTGCGGTCATGGGGCCTCCCGGCTCGCTCGCGGTGGGTGGTGCTGGTTGGTCGTGTGCGTGCTCGTCGTCCGGCTGCGTGGGCCCCGGGCGGCGGCGGGTCAGTGCTGTGCCGTGGTGCCGGGGCCGAGCGTGATGCTGCCGACGATGACAGCGGGGCCGCGCAGCTCGAGGTGGGAGTCGGCGCGGCGCGTGACCACCACGGTGCCGCCCGGCACCTCCACGGTGTAGGCGGTCTCGAGCGGCGCGGAGTCGTGCGCGGCCACGGCCACCATCACGGCGACGGCACCCGTGCCGCACGAGAGCGTCTCCCCCACGCCGCGCTCGTGCACGCGCATCCGCACGTGGTGCTCGGCATGGGCGCCGAGGCGGTGGGCGAACTCGACGTTGACGCCGTCGGGGAACACCGACGCCGGCGCGACGTGGGGCGCGACGGTGAGGTCGAGCGCGGCGAGCTCGTCGGCGTCGTCCATGAGCACCACGCAGTGCGGGTTGGGCACCAGCACGCCGGAGCCGTTCCAGCTCACGTGGCCCACCTGCACGACCGGCATGGCGCGCAGCGCCGGCGTGGTGGCGACGCCCATGTCGACCGTGACGTCGCCGTCGTCTTCGATGCGCACGGCGCGCGCGCCGCCGCGGGTGGCGATGGAGAACTGCGGGCCGCGCTCGAGGCGGGCGTCGACGAGGTAGCGCGCGAACACCCGCGCCCCGTTGCCGCACATCTCGGCGAGGCTGCCGTCGTGGTTGCGGTAGTCCATGAACCACGCGGCGTCCGCAGCCTGGTCGGCGACCTCGGCGACCGCGGCCGTGGGCACCACGCGCAGCACGCCGTCGCCGCCGATCCCGAAGCGGCGGTCGGTGAGCGCGCGCACCTGCGACGGGGTGAGGTCGTGGCGGGCGTCGGGATCCGGTACGAGCACGAAGTCGTTGCCGGTGCCGTGGCCCTTGAGCACGTGCAGGCCGTCGAGCTGCGCGAGGGCCGCGACGTACGACGGGGTCACGCGGGCGAGCCTAGCCCGCGACCGTCCCCCGCCCCCGCGCCCCCGGGACGACCCCGTCGTTACTGCCCGAAAGAACGGATTCAGGCGGGCGGATCCGTGCTTTCGGGCAGTTACGTCGAGGTGGGTCGCGCGGCCTCGGCGTAGGCGGCCTCGACGGCGGCCAGCACGCGCGGCCAGCTCTGCTCCGGCTCGGTGGTCGCGTTGTGCTGCGCGATGCGGGCGCGCAGGTCGTCGTCGGTGGCGATGCGCGCGATCGCGTCGACCATCCGCCGGTCGTCGGCAGCCAGCAGCCCCTCGACCTCGTGGTGCACGAACGACGCGATCCCGGTGGAGGCGTAGGCGAGCACCGGCAGCCCCGCGGTGCGCGCCTCGAGCGCGGCGATGCCGAACGACTCCAGGTGCGCCGGGGCGACGAACGCGTCCGAGGCCGCGAGGGTGGCGCGGACGTCGTCGGGCCCGAGGCGTCCGACGAGCTCGACCGAGCACACGCCGTCGTCGAGGCCGTGCCGCGCGACGTAGCGCTCGACGTTGGCCATCAGCGGGCCGTTGCCCACGAGGGTGAGGCGCAGGCGCCGTCCGGGGGGCAGGAAGCGCGACGCCTCGTGCACCATGCGCACGAGCGGCAGCGCGCGCTTGCGCGGGGCTAGCCGCATCACGGCGACCAGCCGCACCTCGTCCGGGTCGCCGGCCAGGTGCGGCACGCGCCACTGCTCGACGTCGATGCCGTTGGGCACGAGGGTGACCGGCGTGCCCGGGCCGGCGATCGCGCGGATGGGGTCGGCGGCCGCGTCGCTCACCGCCGTGAGGACGACGCCGGAGCGCGACCAGCCGGTGACGAGGTCGGACAGGCGTGCGGCCGGGCCGAACACCCCGCCCCACACGCCGTGGATGGTGACGACGGTGGGCAGCCCCAGCCGGCGGGCCACCCGGGCGCCGGGGTAGGCGAACGGCGAGACGACGCCGCCGTGCACGTGGACGGCGTCCGCACCGGCTGCCTCGCCGCCGTCGGCGAGCAGGTCGCGCACCACGCGCGTGACGCGCGGGTGCACCGGCAGGTCCGCCGGCATCCGCGCGGTGGCGCGGTGCACGACGACGCCGTCGAGCGTCTCGGTGCCGCGGCGCACGTCGTCGCCCGGCGTCGCGGTGACGACGTGGACGTCGTGGCCGGCGAGCACCTGCCGCGTGGCGAGGGCGCGGACCTGCGTCTCGATCCCGCCCAGGCGCGGCAGGTAGCAGTCGCTGATGTGGACGATCCGCACGGTCAGCGACCCTACCCGCGCGCGAGCCGCCGCCGGCCATCCGCTCGACCGCCGCTGGACCGCAGGTCGGCGTCACTGCCCGGACGACCGGATCCCGTGCCGGATTCCGCGCGTTGCGGCAGTAACGTGCGACGGGTCCGCGACGCTGGTGGCGCGCGGGGTCTGGGAGGATCGGCGGGTGACCGGCAGCGACGCGCGCACCCTCGTGTTCGTGCACGCGCACCCCGACGACGAGGCCCTGCTCACCGCGGGCACCATGGCGCGAGCGGCCGCCGAGGGCCAGCGCGTGGTGCTCGTGGTGGCGACCGACGGCGGCGCCGGCCTCGCGTCGTCGGCGATGTCGGCGCACCTCGCGGACCGGCGGATGCTCGAGCTCGAGGAGTCGTGCCGCGTGCTCGGCGTGCACCGGCTCGTGTCCCTCGGCTACGCCGACAGCGGCCTGCACGGCGACGCCGAGGCCGCGCCGGGCGGCGCGGTGCCGCTGTGCCGGGCACCGGCCGAGGAGTCGGCCGCCGCCCTCGCGGCGGTGCTGGCCGAGGAGTCCGCCGACGTGCTCGTCACCTACGACCCCAACGGCGGCTACGGCCATCCCGACCACGTGCGGGTGCACGAGCTCGGGGTGCGCGCGGCGGAGATCGCCAGCACCCCGCGGGTGTTCGAGGCGACCGTGCCGCGCGACCTCCTCCTGCGCGGGATCCGGCTCGCCTCGAAGGTCTACCGCTTCCCCCCGGAGTTCGACCCCACCTCGTTCGAGCGCGCGTTCACCGCCTCGGCCGACATCACTCACCGCGTCGACGTGCGCCGCTACGCCGCGGCGAAGCGGGCCTCCATGGCCGCGCACGCCTCGCAGGCCACCGCCGACGACGGCGACCGCACCCTCGCGGCCTTCCTGCGCATGCCGATGCCGCTCTACCGCCGCGTGTTCGGCACCGAGTACTACCGCCTGCGCCCCTGACGGGTCAGCGCGGTTCGGGGACGACGCCGCTCGCCACGGCGGACAGCGCCCGCTCGAGCAGGTCCGGCGCGTCGTGGGGCAGCCACACCACGCGCTCGTCGCGCCGGAACCAGGTGTCCTGGCGGCGCGCGAAACGGCGCGTGGCGCGCTGCGTCTCCGCGACCGCCGTCGCCTCGTCGAGCTCGCCGTCGAGCATGCGCAGCACCTGCGCGTAGCCCAGCGCGCGCGAGGCGGTGCGCCCCTCGCGCAGGCCGGCGTCCACCAGGGCGCGCACCTCGTCGACGAGCCCGGCGGCCCACATGCGCCGCACGCGCTCGTCGATGCGCGCGTCGAGCACCGGCCGCGGCACGTCGAGGCCCACCTGCACCGAGGGGTACGCGTCGCGCTGCTCCGGCAGCGTCGCGGTGAACCGGCCCGCGATCTCCACCACCTCGAGCGCGCGCACCACGCGGCGCCCGTTGCTCGGCAGGATCGCGGCGGCGGCCTGGGGGTCGAGCTCGGCCAGGCGCCGGTGCAGCGCGCCTGAGCCCACCTGGGAGAGCTCGGCCTCGAGCCGCTCGCGCACCTCGGGGTCGGTTCCGGGGAACTCGAGGGAGTCCAGCACCGCGCGCACGTAGAGCCCGGAGCCGCCGACGAGCACCGGCGTCACCCCGCGGGCGCGCAGGTCGTCGACCACGGCACGGGCCCGGTCGCGGTAGTCGACGACGCTCGCGGTGGTCGTGACGTCCCAGACGTCGAGCAGGTGGTGCGGCACCCCGCGCCGCTCGGTCGGCGTGAGCTTGGCGGTGCCGACGTCCATGCCGCGGTAGAGCTGCATCGAGTCGGCGTTGACCACCTCGCCGCCGAGCGCGAGCGCGAGCGCGACCCCGAGGTCGGACTTGCCCGACGCCGTCGGACCCACCACGGCCACCACCGGAGGCCCGGGCGGACGGGCGTGCGACGAACCGTGGGCCACGGCGCCCATCCTCCACCCCGGACCGGCCGTCGCGGTTGTGCGGTGCTGCCCTGGCGGCCAGGATCGATCAAGGCCGTCCGCCCGCGACGGCGCCGACGACACGACCACGGAGGCCACCATGGGGGTCATGGACAGCATCAAGGGTCTGTTCCGCAGCACCGGCGAGAAGACGTCGGACGCCGCGGCCAAGGCGGCGGCAGCGGCGAGCGACGCGGCCGAGAAGGCCAGGTCCGGCGAGCTGGCCGACCAGGCCAAGGACGCGGCGGCGAAGGCGGCCGAGGCGGCGAAGACCGTGGCGGACAAGGCCAAGGAGGCCACCGCCGACGTCATGGACAAGCACGGCGACAAGGTGACCGGCGCCGTGGCGTCGGCCGGAGCCTTCGTGAGCGAGAAGACCGGCGGCCGGCTGGAGTCCGTCGCCGAGAAGGTGGAGGGCTTCACCGAGCGCACCGTCGAGTCGCTGCGCCACGACGACGGCCCGGTGGCCGCGACGGCCGAGCGGGTCGAGGACGCCGCGGGTGCCGCCGCCGACACGGGCGCGCAGGCCGCCGACTCCGCGGCCGAGGCCGCCGGGAAGGCCGCCGACGCCACGGCGGGCGCCGCGCAGGACGCCGCCGACGCCGTGCGCGACGCCGTCGAGGACACCGAGCCGCAGTAGCAGCGCGCCCCCGTCACCCGCAGGCGCGCGCCCCGGTCGCGACGAGCAGGGTCGTCGCGTGGTTCATGGCTGGGCCAGCGCGCGCTCGATCTGCGCCCGCGAGGGCAGCCCGCGCAACCCCTCCTCGGTGCGGTAGAGCCGGCATGCGAGGGCGACCTCGGCCGGCTCCGTGCGGAACGGGTCGACGCCGTCCACGAGGAGCGTCGGCGAGCCCACGAACCCGAGCCGCTCGGCGTCCTCGCGCGTGCGCACCAGCTCGAGCCGCAGCGCCGTGCCCGGGCGACCCGACTCCGCGAGCACCTCGCGCACCAGCGCGGCAGCCTGCCGCCAGCTGGGGCAGTCCTCCAGGTAGAGCAGGGTCACGGTGCGCGGCACGTCGTCCTCCTCGGCCCGACGCTACGCCCCTGCCCTCGCCCGCGGCGTCGCACAGCTGACGGAACCGGGAATGCCCACGACGCCCGACGTCGTTGACGTCCATACCCCTGGGGGGTATAGGCTCCCCGTGACGAAGGAGGACGTCATGGCCATCAGCCCGTTGACCCGACAGGCGGTCGCCGCGACCTGGCACTGCCTCACCGGCTGCGCCGTGGGCGAGGTGCTCGGCATGGCCCTGGCCACGTGGTGGGGCTGGTCGAACGGCGCGAGCGTCGCGCTGGCGTTCGTGCTCGCGTTCGTCTTCGGCTACGCCTTCACCGTCACACCGCTGGTGCGCTCGGGCACGGCGCTGCGCGCCGCGGTGGTGCTCGCCCTCGCGGCGGACACCGTGTCGATCCTCACCATGGAGCTGGTCGACAACGGCGTGGCGCTCGCCATCCCCGGCGCCATGTCGGCCCAGCTGGGCGACCTGCTGTTCTGGGCGTCGATGGCCCTGGCACTGGGCATCGCGTTCCTCGCCGCGGTGCCGGTGAACCGGTGGCTCATCGCCCGCGGGCTCGGCCACGCCAAGGTCCACCACCTCCACCACGCCGGCGCCGCAGACGCTCACCCGTCCACCGCCGCGCACTACCCGGCCGGGCACGAGGCCCACGCCGGCCCGGCGGCTGATCACGCCTCGGCCGCGCACTCCCCGGCCGGGCACGAGGCCCACGCCGGCCCGGCGGCTGATCACGCCTCGGCCGCGCACTCCCCGGCCCGTCACTCCCCCGCGATGCACGGCGCGGCGCCGGCCGACGAGGCCCCCACCGCCCCGCACGCCTGACCGCCCGGACGAGCGCCGGCGTCAGGAGCCCGTGCGGCGCCAGCGGGCCACGAGGTAGCCGACGCCGTACGGCGCGGTGTCGCACAGCAGCGCCGCGTCGTACGCCTCGCCCCCGAGGGCGGCCGCCGCCACCCGCCAGGCGGGCCTGCCGGCGGAGGTCACTGCCGCCGCGCGCGCCCGGTCGACCGCGGCCAGGGCGCGGGCGTCGCCCTCGCGCAGCGCCGCGGCCACCGCGGCGTCGAACGCCGCGGCGTCGGGGTGCAACGAGGCCGGCGCCTTCTCCGTCCGCGACGCCGAGCCGTCCGCGACGACGAGCAGCGCCGTGGGCCCCGGGTCGGCCGCCAGCGCGGCACCGGCGGCGTCGAGGACGTCGTCGGCCGCCGCGGGGTCGACCTCGAGCGCCACGCGGTCGCCCGGCCAGCCGACCCGGGCGAGCAGCCACGCCCCGAGCGTCAGCGGCAGGACCAGCCGCCCCTGGCCGTCCACGGCTGCGGGCGGCGCGCCGGGATCGAGGGGGACGTCGTAGGCGACACCGAGGCCGCGCAGCGACCCGACGCCGTCGCGGTGCTCGCGCATCGCGGCACCGGCACCCACCACCACGACCCGCTCGGCCCCGCTCGCGGCCTCCCGCAGCGCGGTGAGCGCGGCCCCGCGGACGTCGTCGAGCTCGCCGGCGGCGCCGGACGCGACCTCGGGGACGAGCAGCGGCGTGGCGGGGACGAACGCGGCGCCGATGATCACCCGTCGACCTTAGGTCGGCCCGCGGCCCTCGGCCCGTCGGGGTGCGCTCAGCGCTTGCGCACAGAGGTCCCGGTGACGGCGTCCACCAGCACCCGCTTGCCCAGGCCGGACCCGAGGGTCACCGTCACGGTGGCCGGTGCCGCCTTGTCGGTGCAGCCGCTGGAGTCGCGCAGCTGCTCCCAGAACCGCCCGACGTCGGGCAGCCACGGGTTCTCCGGCCGCACGAGCACCTGCACCAGCACCGGGGTCTCCACGACGTCGACCGTGAGCGGTGCGGGGTGACAGCCCACCGTGGACGTGCGCAGGGTGAGCGTGGCGCGCGACACCGTGTAGCCGGTGGTGGGGCGGGCGCCGAGCTGCTGGAACGGCTGCGTGGACAGGCCGGAGGGCCGCACGCCGCCCGTGCCGCCGGCCGCCTTCGCCAGCGCGGCGGGGTCGTTCGCCCAGGCCGTGCCCACCTCCTGGGTGCGCGAGGCGACGGCCTGCACGTCGCGGGCGTGGGTGTATGCGGCGTACCCGAACCAGCCGACGACGGCGAGCACCGCCAGGAACACCAGCAATGACACCAGGGCGGCCAGGCACCCCAGACGTCGCAGCACGTCGACCTCCTCGCGCTCTCAGCCCGGCCCGGACCCGATGTCACTGGTGAGATGGCTGCTTCCCGGGCCGGGAAGCGACCGTGTCACCAGTGACATCGCAGCCGGCAGGGTCAGGTGCGGACGGTGGGCAGGCCCAGCAGCACCGGGGCCGCGCCGGATGCCGTGGCGGACGCAGCAGCGGACGCCGGGGCGGGCGCGGCCTGGCGGGCCTCCCACGCGTCGCCCGCCCGGGTGCGGCGCAGCCCGGCCGCGGGGACGTCGCTCACCAGGTGGTGCGGCGCGGCGTAGGAGACCTCGACGGTGACGACGTCGCCCGGGCGCGGTGCGTGCTCGCCGGGCACGAAGTGCACGAGCCGGTTGTCCGGCGCGCGGCCGGACATGCGGTGCGTCTCGCCGTCCTTGCGCCCCTCGCCCTCGGCGACGAGCAGCTCCACCGTGCGGCCGACCAGCCGCTTGTTCTCGTCCCAGGCGATCTCGTCGACCAGCGCCTGCAGGGCGGCGTAGCGCTCGCGCACCACCTCGGGCGGCACCTGATCCTCGTACGTCGCCGCCGGCGTGCCCGGGCGCGGGGAGTACTGGAAGGTGAACGCCGAGGCGAAACGCGCGCGGCGCACGACGTCGAGGGTCGCGGCGAAGTCCTCGTCGGTCTCGCCCGGGAAGCCCACGATGATGTCGGTGGTGATGGCGGCGTCCGGCATCGCGGCGCGGACCCGGTCGATGATCCCGAGGTAGCGCTCGCTGCGGTACGAGCGGCGCATGGCGCGCAGGACGCGGTCGCTGCCGCTCTGCAGCGGCATGTGCAGCTGCGGCATGACGTTGGGCGTCTCGGCCATCGCGGCGATGACGTCGTCGGTGAAGTCGGCCGGGTGCGGACTGGTGAAGCGCACGCGCTCGAGGCCCTCGATCCCGCCGCACGCGCGGAGCAGCTTCGCGAAGGCGGCCCGGTCGCCGAACTCCACGCCGTAGGCGTTGACGTTCTGGCCGAGCAGCGTCACCTCGAGGACGCCCTCGGCCACGAGCGCCTCCACCTCGGCGAGCACGTCGCCAGGCCGGCGGTCCTTCTCCTTGCCGCGCAGGCTTGGGACGATGCAGAACGTGCAGGTGTTGTTGCACCCGACGCTGATCGCGACCCACGCGGCGTACGCCGACTCGCGCCGGCTCGGCAGCGTCGAGGGGAAGGTCTCGAGCGACTCGAGGATCTCCACCTGCGCCTCGGCGTTGACCCGCGAGCGCTCGAGCAGCACCGGCAGCGACCCGATGTTGTGGGTGCCGAAGACGACGTCGACCCACGGCGCGCGCCGGGTGATCTCGCCGCGGTCCTTCTGCGCGAGGCACCCGCCGACGGCGATCTGCATGCCGGGGTGGGCGTCCTTGACCGGCTTGAGGTGGCCGAGGTTGCCGTACAGGCGGTTGTCGGCGTTCTCGCGCACGGCGCACGTGTTGAACACCACGACGTCGGGCTCCTGGCCCTCGGCGGGGCGCGCGTAGCCGGCGTCCTCGAGCAGCCCGGAGAGCCGCTCGGAGTCGTGGACGTTCATCTGGCACCCGAAGGTGCGGACCTCGTACGTGCGCGCGCTCATGCGTGGTGGTTCATCTCTGGCAGAAGGGGGCAACAACCATGCTGGTTCGGGACAGGCACTTTGCTGTAGCGACGGAGAAGAGCCTACGTCAGTCAACTGTCTACAGTTACGAACGTCTCCTTGCCCGTATGTCCTTGCTGGACAGAGTCTTTGAGACTGTCACCGAACATGACGTGATGACCAGGACTGCTGGTCCTCCCCCGTCCAGGGATAGCGGGTAGGGAGAGGCAATTCAAGATGGTGCTGTGATGTTGTGCAAGGCAAGGAACCTACGCCAGTCCTGGGTACACATCTCAGCAAGGGTCAAAGCGTCATATTCCTGCCCCGTCCTGGCCAGTTCGATGTAGAAGACGTGCTTGTTGTCTCCCCCAAACGTGGCGTC
Organism: Frankiales bacterium; assembly: GCA_016125335.1. NCBI lineage: Bacteria > Bacillati > Actinomycetota > Actinomycetes > Frankiales > Frankiales bacterium. The sequence goes on along the minus strand of WGLY01000027.1, from coordinate 61,025 downwards.
GTTGCGTGTCTGGGCTGCGTCAACAGCAGGGTTGGCCAGGCGTAGGTGCTTGCTGCCATTGGCAACGTCCTTGGCTGCTTTCAGGCTGAGCACAGGGCTTGTCTCGCTGAACACCCAGCCGTCTACATCCTCCTTGCTGACGCGCACAGCAGGGTCGTTATGTAGCCAGTCCTTCAGATGCCATAGGCCTTCAAAGAGGGCAAACACTTCGTCCCGGTAATGCTCAGTGCCGAGGAAGTAGTCAGCCTGACCCTGCTGAACGGCCCTAACACGCTCTGTCCATCGCTCTATGCGTGCCCATTGGTCCTGCCAGCCGGTCATGGTTCTAGGCCCCCTTAGACGCAGGCCCCGCCTGCTGGGCTAACACGAATAGACACGTTCAAACCACGGCGTGTTGGCGCTCGCTATCTGGACGTTCATCTGGCACCCGAAGGTGCGGACCTCGTACGTGCGCGCGCTCATGGTGCGTCGAGGATACGTGCTCGCCGGGCGGGCGACGGCGCGCCGGACGCCGGCGGCGGTCCCGGGAGGCGCTCGCGCCGAGGGCTCAGTGGGCCAGGCCTGTGGCGCGCGACTCGCGCACGACGGTCACCCGGATCTGCCCGGGGTAGGTGAGCTCCTTCTCGATCTCGGCCGCGATGTCGCGGGCGAGCACCGTGGCGCCGACGTCGTCGACGACCTCTGGGAGCACCACCACGCGCACCTCGCGCCCGGCCTGCATGGCGAACACCTTGTCGACGCCGTCGTAGGACGAGGCGATCTGCTCGAGCCGCTCGAGCCGCTCGACGTAGTGCTCCAGGGACTCGCGCCGCGCCCCGGGCCGTCCGCCGCTGATCGCGTCGGCGGCCTGGGTGAGCACGGCCTCGAGCGTGCGCACCTCCACCTCGTTGTGGTGCGCCTCGATCGCGTGCACGACGTCCTCGTTCTCGCCGTAGCGCCGGGCGAGCTCGGCACCGATGAGGGCGTGCGAGCCCTCCACCTCGTGGGTGAGCGCCTTGCCGACGTCGTGCAGCAGGGCGCAGCGCTTGGCGTGCTCGACCGGCAGCCGCAGCTCGGCCGCCATGATCCCCGCGAGGTGGGCGCTCTCGACCAGGTGGCCCAGCACGTTCTGGCCGTAGGACGTGCGGTAGCGCAGCCGGCCGAGCAGCGCGACGAGGTCCGGGTGCATCTCGCCGATGCCGACGGCCACCAGCGCGTCCTCGCCGGCGCGGACCACCGTGGCCTCGACCTCGAGCCGGCTGCGCTCGTACTGCTCCTCGATGCGCGAGGGCTGGATGCGCCCGTCGGCGACGAGTGCCTCCAGCGCACGCCGGGCCACCTCGCGGCGCACCGGGTCGAAGCTGGAGAGCAGCACCGCCTCGGGGGTGTCGTCGATGAGCAGGTTGACGCCGGTGACCGCCTCGAACGTGCGGATGTTGCGGCCCTCGCGGCCGATGATGCGGCCCTTCATGGCGTCGTCGGGCAGGTGCAGCACGGACACCGTAGACTCCGCGGTCTGCTCGGACGCCAGCCGCTGCACGGCGAGGGTGACGATGCGCCGGGCCCGCTCGTCACCGTCCTCGCGCGCCTCGCGCTCGATCTCGCGGACCCGCAGCGCGGCCTCCCGCTTGGCCTGTGCCTCCACCTGCGTCACGAGCTCGCCCTTGGCCTCGGCGGCGCTGAGCCCGGCCACGCGCTCGAGCGCGGCGTCGCGCTGGGCCGCGACGGCCGCCTCGGCCTCGGCGACGTCGGCGAGCCGGCGGGCGACGTCGTCCTCGGCGTGGTCGAGCGCGGTGCGCCGATCCGCCAGGGCGAGCAGCTCGGCGTCGAGCCGGGCCTCGCGCTCGGCGAGCCGGTCCTCGCGCCGCTGGGCCTCCTCGCGGACGCCGGCGAGCTCCGCGCGGGCCGCGGCGATCTCGGCGCGGGCGGTGGCGACGTCGGCGTCCACGGCCGCCCGGCGCTCCTCGGCCCGGCGCACGTCCTCGGCCGCCTCGGCCCGCACGCGCTCGGCCGCCGCCAGCGCCTGCTCCGCGACGCCCCGGGTGCGCTCGGCGTCGGCCTGGGCCGCCGTGCGGATCGCCTCGGCGCGGGCGTCGGCCTCGTGCTGACGCCGGGTGAGCTCGGCGTCGACGCCGGCGGCGATCTCGGCGGCGCGCTCGCGCTCGGCGTCGGCGCCGGCGCGCCGGGCCCGCGTGAGCACCACCAGCAGCGCACCGGCGAGGGCTGCGGCCAGCACCAGGGCCGCGACGGCGACCGGGTCCATGGGTGGCCTCCCCCCTCGCAGGGCCCGAGGAGGCGGGCGCCGAGCGCCGGGCCGTGGCGGGCACGGTCCGGCGGGTCAAGGTCGGCCCAGCAGGGCCGGGGTCAGCGTCCGTTCGTCGGGGGCGGGCCGTGCGGCCCGACCACGAAGCAGCGTAACCGCGCCGTGACCTCGCCACGACCCGATGCCCGCAGCCGGCCGTCGACGCCGCGGCGCCCGGGGCACCGGTGACCGTCAGGGCGCCAGGACGCGGGACAGGCCCGGGACGCGACCGTGGTCGCCGTCCCGGGCCCGTGCGCCGTGCCTCGCTACACCAGCGCCTGGTCGGTGTCGCGCACGCCCGGATCGGGCTCGTCGTCGCCGATCTCGTCGGCGCCGGCCTCCAGCTCGAAGTGCGGCAGGATCCGGTCCAGCCAGCCGGGGAGCCACCAGTTGACCCGCCCGAGGATCGACATGAACGACGGGACGAACACCAGGCGGATGAGGAACGCGTCCACCAGCACCGCCGCCGTGAGCGCCACGCCGAACAGCTTGATCGTGTTGTTCGGCGTCGGGATGAACGCCCCGAACACGCTGGCCATGATGAGCGCGGCCATGAGCACCACGCGCCCGGAGCCGGCCAGCCCGCGGCGCACCGAGGACAGGTTGTCGATCCCGCGCGACCACTCCTCCTGCATGCGGCTGACCAGGAAGACCTGGTAGTCCATGGAGAGGCCGAACAGGATCGAGAACACCATCACGGGCAGGAACGGGAAGATCGGCCCCGTGCCGGTGACTCCCAGCAGGTCGTTGAGCCAGCCCCACTGGAACACCGCCACCGTGACGCCGAGCGAGGCGGCGAAGGACAGCAGCGAGGTGACCACCGCGGTGAGCGACACCACCGGCGCGCGGAAGAGCACCAGCAGCATGAGGAACCCGAGGCCCACGACCACCGTGAGGAACAGCGGGAGCGCCTGCGCCATCACCGTGGAGAAGTCCGCGGTGATCGCCGTGGTGCCGCCGACGTAGGAGGCAGCACCCGTCTTCTGGTCGACCGGGGGCAGCGTCTGCGTGCGCAGCCGGTCGAGCAGCTGGGTGGTCGCCTCGTCCTGCGGCCCGGTGGTGGGCTGCACCGACACGACCGCCACCGTCTGCGCGGAGGCGTTGCCCGCGGAGAAGGCGTACGCCGGCAGCATCTCGACGGTGGGGTTCACCCGGGCGACGCCGTCGGTCTGGGCCAGGGCCGTGATCACCGAGGCGAAGGCCTGCTGGTCGGTCGCCTTGGACAGGTCGACCGCGACGAGGAACGGGCCGTTGGCGCCCGGGCCCCAGCCCTGCGAGGTGAGGTCGTAGGCGATCCGCGACGGCGAGCCCGGCGCCGTGCCGGAGTCGTCGGGGAAGCCCAGGCGCAGGGACAGCGCCGGGACGGCGAGCAGCAGCACCGCGCCGAGGGCGAGCAGCGCCGGCACGATCGGCCGCCGCTGCAGGAGCCGCGCGTAGTGCGCCCAGCGCCCGCCCTCGGGGTGGAAGTCCTGCTCGTGGCGGTGGTGGCGGGTGAAGCGGTAGCCCCACGTGGCCATCGCCGCGGCACCGAGGGCGACGAGCGGCAGCACGATCTTGGCGCCCACCCCCTGGTCGCCGGCGACCACGCTGGCCGCGAGGCCGGCCGCCACGAGCCAGATGAGCACGAGCGCCACGACGGCGACCACGCGCCGCACGCCGCCGCCCGCGAGCCCGTGCCGGATGAGGCCGGAGACCGGGGTGACCGCGCGCTCGCCGAGCAGCGACAGGATCGCGGGCAGCAGCCACACGGCCGAGAGCATGACGAGCAGCACCGTGCCCGCGGCCGCGAGCGAGAGCCCGTTGAAGAAGCTGATCCGCATGATCCACAGGCCGAGCAGGGCGATGATCACCGTGCTCGCCGCGAACACCACGGCGCGACCCGAGGTGTTGACCGCCTCCAGTGCCGCCTCACGCGGGCTGTGGCCGGCGTGGATGGCCTGGCGGTAGCGGTTGATGACGAACAGCGAGTAGTCGATGCCGACGCCCAGACCGATCATCGAGGCGAGCGTGGGGGCGAAGGTCGCGACGTCGTAGAAGTTCGCCACGAAGTAGAGCAGCATCCCGCCGAGCCCCACGCCGACGCCGGCGGTGAGCAGCGGCAGCCCGGCGGCCACGAGGGAGCCGAACGCCAGCAGCAGGATGATGAGCGCGATCGTGACGCCGATGCCCTCGCTCGAGGGCGGCTCCTGGCCGGCGAAGGTGAGCGCGTCGCCGTTGGCGCCCACCTGGATGCCGTCGACGCCGTTGGCCGCCTTGACCAGGCTGACGATCTCGTTGCTGCTCGCCGAGGGGACGTCACCGATCGCCTTCGCCGTGAAGGTGATCGTCGACCGGGCGACCTGCCCGTCCGGGCTGATCGGCGAGGCGGCCTTGGCCAGGGCGGCCAGGCCCGCCTTGTAGGCGGCGGTCTGCTCGGCGGTCAGCCCCGGCTTGGGCTGGGGCGCCTGCGGCGGGGTGCAGGCGGAGCCGAGGCCGCCGCCCTGCGCGTCGTAGGGGTTGGTGACGCAGCCCACGCCCGGCAGCTTCGAGATCTGCGTGAGCAGCGGGACGATCTGCGTCGCGACGGCCGGGTCGGTCACCGAGCCGCTCTGCGGCGACCACAGGATCGTCGCGGTGATCGCGTCGTAGTTGCCGAACGAGGTCTGCGAGAGCAGGTCGGTCGCGGTCTTGGACTCGGTGTCGGGCAGCGAGAAGGAGTCGTTGAGCGTCCCCTTCTTCGCCGTGCCGAGGAACCCGATGACGACGGCGAGCACGAGGAAGGCGCCCAGCGCCCACCACGGCCGGCGCACGGCCCAGCGTGACAGTCCACCCATGAGGTTCGTCTCTTCTCTTGCGGCGGGTCCGACGGCGTCCGCTGCGGACGCCGGTGCGGGCGCATGGCCCGAATGCATGTGCTACACAGATACCGGCGACGAGCCTAAGATATGTGTGCTGCACATGCAATTCCGTTCGGCGACGACGAGCCGCCACGACCACGCGGGAGGGAGCACCGCATGAGCGTCGCGCGCACGCGCAGAGCCAGTCTCGCACCCGGGGAGCAGCCGTCTCCCGTCGTGCGCGCCCCGCTGCCCGACCACCTCGTGGACGCCCTCGACCGCGCGTTCCGCCGGCTGCGCCGCACGATGATCAAGCCGCCGGCCGGGATGGTGCCGGTGCCCGCCCTCGGGCGCCAGCTGGAGTTCCCCAAGATCGCCGCGTGCGACGCGATCGCCGAGCTCGCCGGCCGCTCGGGCTCCGTGGCGGTCAAGGACGTCGCGACGGCGCTGGGCCTCGAGCACTCCACGGTGAGCCGGCTGCTCTCCGAGATCGAGGAGGACGGGCTGCTCGTGCGCAGCGCGGACCCGGACGACCGCCGGCGCACCATCGTCACCCTCACCGAGCTCGGCGAGGCGGTGGTGAGCGACGCCACGACCATGACCCGGTTCTTCACCCGCACGCTGCTCACCGACTGGCCCGAGCACGACGTGGAGCAGCTCACCCGGCTGCTCGGCCGCCTGGCCGACACCGTGCAGGAGCGGCTGGCGGACCTGCCCCAGCTCGCGCTCGACGAGCTGCGCCGCGCGCACGGCCTGCCGCCCGAGTCGCTGACCGACCTCGCCTGCGGCACGGGGGACTGACGACCGGACCCGCCCGGGTCACTCCCCCAGGCGCGCGGCGTCGCTGAGGTCGACGTCGAGGTCGTCGAGCAGGGCGCGCTCGAGCGCGTCGAGCTCCGCCTCGCCGGCCAGGGCCTCGCGCACGACGCGCAGCGACATCCCGCCGGGGAACCCCTTGCGCGCGAGCATCCCGACCAGCCGTCGCACGCGGACGTCCACAGGGAGCGCCCGGGTGGCGAGCAGCCGCCTGGCGACCAGCGCCCGGGCGCTGGCGAGCTCGGCGTCCGGGTCGAGCCGGTCGAGGGTCTCGGTGACGACCTCCCCGGAGACGCCCTTGGCCCGCAGGTCGGCGCCGAGCGCGCGCCGCGACATGCCCGCCGCGCGGCGGGAGTGCACGACCGTCTCGGCGAAGGCGGCGTCGTCGAGGAGCCGGACGTCCTCGAGCCGGTCGAGGACCTCGGCCGCTACGGCGGGATCGGTGCCCCGGCGGCGCAGGACGGTGGCGAGCTGGGCGCGCGACTTGGGCGAGGACGCCAGCTGCGCCAGGCAGATCTCGCGCGCCACGTCGCGCGGATCGGCGTCGGGGACGGCATCGGCCGACGATCCCGGGGTGGGACCGTCGGCCGGGCCGCGTGCGGTGCTCATGCGGGGCGTCCGGGCGCGCGCCTACAGGTCGATCGGGACGTGGTCGGGGACCACGATCGCCTCGACCTCGGGCAGCTCGAGCGGGGCGCCGATGCCGAGCTTGGCCTTGATCTTGACCTCGAGCTCGTCCGCGAGGTCGGGGTTGTCCTTGAGGAACTGCCGGGCGTTCTCCTTGCCCTGGCCGAGCTGGTCGCCGTCGTAGGTGTACCAGGCACCGGACTTGCGGACGAAGCCGTGCTCGACGCCCATGTCGATGAGGCCGCCCTCGCGGGAGATGCCCTCGCCGTAGATCATGTCGAACTCGGCCTGCTTGAACGGCGGGGCCATCTTGTTCTTCACGACCTTGACGCGGGTGCGGCTGCCCACGGCGTCGGTGCCGTCCTTGAGCGTCTCGATGCGCCGGACGTCGAGCCGGACCGAGGCGTCGAGCTTCAGCGCCTTGCCGCCCGTGGTGGTCTCGGGGCTGCCGAACATCACGCCGATCTTCTCGCGCAGCTGGTTGATGAAGATCGCGGTGGTGTTGGAGCTGTTGAGCGCGCCGGCCAGCTTGCGCAGCGCCTGGCTCATGAGGCGGGCCTGGAGGCCGACGTGGCTGTCGCCCATCTCGCCCTCGATCTCCGCTCGCGGCACGAGCGCGGCGACGGAGTCGATGACGATGACGCTCAGCGCGCCGGAGCGGATGAGCATGTCGGCGATCTCGAGCGCCTGCTCGCCGTTGTCGGGCTGGCTCACCAGCAGCGCGTCGATGTCGACGCCGAGCGCCTTGGCGTACTCGGGGTCGAGCGCGTGCTCGGCGTCGATGATCGCCGCGATGCCCCCGCCGCGCTGGGCGTTGGCGATCGCGTGCAGGGCGAGCGTGGTCTTGCCGGAGGACTCCGGGCCGTAGATCTCGATGACCCGCCCGCGCGGCAGGCCGCCGATGCCGAGGGCGACGTCGAGCGCGACGGAGCCGGTGGGGATGACCTCGACGGGGGCGCGGCCCTCCTGGCCGAGGCGCATGACCGACCCCTTGCCGAACTGGCGCTCGATCTGGGCCAGCGCGGTGTCGAGCGCCTTCTCGCGGTCGGAACCGCCGGAGCCGCCGGGGGACTTGCGGTCGGAGCTGGCTGCCATCGGGACCTGCCTTCGTGTGATCGCGGGTGGTTCGTCGGGCCGGACGCTACGGACCGGGTCCGACACCGGGGCCGGTGCGGAGCCGGCCTGGGGACGACCGGCCGGGACCGGCGGCCCTGCGGACGGGCTCGTGCGGGGCGTGCGGTGGAGCGGTTGGAGCGGTGGTGCAGGCCGTGCGGGCCGGCCCCTCGCAGGGCCGGGATGCCCGACGACGCGCCCAGGCTAGGTCGAACGGGTGTTCGACGGCCACGCGACACGCCGACGGCGTTCGAACAGGTGTCCGGTCCCCGCCGGGGCCACCGCACGGGCCACCGGGCCCCGCCCCACCCGGGGTGCGCGTCCCGCCGCTCCCCCGCAGGACGACGCGGTGAGGGCACCCTCACCGCCGTGCTAGGATGGTTGCATGACACAAGCAATTAGTGCGGCGGAGGCGGCCGGCGTCCGTCTCCCCGGCCTCGGGGACGGCCGCGCGCCCGCCCCGGCCGGGGGGCGCGGCGACGACGTCATCGACGCCCTGATGCGCGTGCTCACCCAGCTCAAGCGCCGCTCGGGCGACCCGGAGACCCACGCCCGCGTGTTCCTGCTCAAGCACGTCGACGCCCTCGCCCCGGTGCGGGCCACCGACGTCGCCGACCACGCGGGGCTCGACGCCTCCACGGTGAGCCGCCACCTGCGCAGCCTCGAGGACGCCGGACTCGTGCTGCGCTCCCCCGACCCCGACGACCGTCGGGCCGCCCTGCTCGAGGTGTCCGACGCCGGCCGCGAGGTGCTCGACCACGCCGCCCGCGCCCGCTCCGAGCTGTTCTCCCGCGCCACCGACGGGTGGCCGGACCACGACGTGGCGGACCTGTCCCGCCTGCTCGACCTCCTCGCCCAGGAACTGGAGACGCTGTGACCACGCAAGACCCGTTCGTCTTCGACCCCGACGTCGAGGAGAGCCGCAAGCACCTGCGGCTGATCCTCGGCGCCCTCATGCTCACGATGCTGCTGGCCGCCCTGGACCAGACCATCGTCTCGACCGCGCTGCCCGTCATCACCAGCGACCTCGGCGGCCTCAACGAGCTCTCGTGGGTGGTGACGGCGTACCTGCTCGCCTCCACCGCGACCACGCCCATCTGGGGCAAGATCTCCGACCTCTACGGCCGCAAGCGCATGCTGCAGCTGTCGATCGTCGTGTTCGTCGTCGGCTCGATGCTCGCCGGCGCGGCCCAGAACATGGGCGAGCTGATCGCCACCCGCGCCCTGCAGGGCGTCGGCGGCGGTGGCCTCATGGTGCTGGTGATGGCGGTCATCGCCGACCTGATCCCGCCGCGCGAGCGCGGCCGCTACGCCGGCCTGTTCGGCGCGGTGTTCGGCATCTCCTCGGTGGTGGGGCCGCTGCTCGGCGGCTTCTTCACCCAGCACCTGTCGTGGCGCTGGATCTTCTACATCAACGTGCCGCTGGGCATCGCGGCGTTCGTCGTCCTCGGCGCGGTGCTGCACCTGCCGATCACCCACCAGCGCCGCAAGATCGACTGGATGGGCTCGGGCCTGCTCGTGGCCAGCGTCGTCTCGCTGCTGCTCGTGACCGTCTGGGGCGGGCACCAGTACGACTGGCTCTCCGCGCAGATCGTCGGCCTCACCGTGTTCGGCCTCGCCGTGGGCGCCTGGTTCGTGGTGCACGAGCTGCGCACCGAGGAGCCGATCGTCCCCATGTCGCTGTTCCGCAACAAGGTGTTCCGGGTGACCTCGGGCATCGGGTTCATCGTCGGGTTCGCGATGTTCGGCTCGATCGTCTACCTGTCCATCTACTTCCAGGTGGTGCGCGGCGCGTCGCCGACCGAGGCCGGCCTCATGCTGCTGCCGCTCATGGTGGGCGTGCTGCTGACCTCGATCCTGTCGGGCCAGCTCATCACCCGGCTGGGCCGCTACAAGATGTTCCCGGTCATCGGCACCGCGCTGGCCACGGTGGGCCTCTACCTCATGAGCCACATGGGGGTCGACACGCCGTTCTGGTTCTCCGCGCTGGCGATGTTCGTGCTCGGTGCGGGCCTCGGCAACGTGATGCAGGTGCTCGTCCTCGCGGTGCAGAACACCGTGGCACCGCAGGAGATGGGCGCGGCCACGAGCGGCTCGACCTTCTTCCGCTCGATCGGCGGCTCGTTCGGCACCGCGTTCTTCGGTGCCGTGTGGACGGCGCGGCTGGCCACCGAGCTCAGCTCGAGCCTGCCGCCGGGCACCGGCGCCGGGAGCGGCGACATCACGTCGTCGATCACCAACATCCAGGCGCTCCCCGAGCCCGTGCAGGAGATCGTGCTCGGCGCCTTCGCCCGCGCGATGGACACCACGTTCCTCGTGGCGGTGCCGTTCATGGCGGTGGCGTTCGTGCTCGCGCTGCTGCTGCCCGAGGTGCGCCTGCGCACCCACCAGGACACCGCGCACGCCCTCGCCGAGGACGCCGGCGTGCCGATGCCCTCGCTGGACTGACACCGCACGACCGCGTCGACGGCCGCCGTCCCCGTTCCGGGGCGGCGGCCGTCGTCGTACGGGGGCTCAGCGCTCGCGCGCGTGCAGGCCGAGCTCGGCGTGCACGGCGCGCCAGACCACGACGGTCTCCTCGCCGCCGGCGATCGCCTCGTCGACGGTGCGGCCGCCCAGGGCCGCCAGCACGTGGTCGGCCGCCCAGGAGCGGGCGTAGGCGGGGCCGAGGACCCCCTCCATCCGCCGCCAGAACTCCGTGAGCCGCATGCGGTGAGGCTACGACGTCCCGCGGCGGTGCGCGTGCGTCCCCCGGCCCGGCCCGGACGCCGTCGGGCTCTCGTGGCGACGGCGGACGGACCGGCGTCAGCCGGCGGGCGGCTCGGGGCCGTCGGCGGCCGGCGGGTCGCCCCGCGGTCCGGGGTCGTCGGCGGGCGAGCGGCCCGCCGCCCCGCGCAGCGCGAGCACGAGGAGCGCGGCCAGCACGAGCAGCACGGCGGCGGCCACCAGCCAGGGCACGAGGTCCACCCCCCGATCATCCGCCCCCGGACCGGACCTCACTGGCGGAACGGTCGCTTCCGGCGGCGGGAGGCGACCCTTTCACCAGTGACATCGGGGCCGACGGGGGCGGGCGTCGGACCGGCGGTGGAGGATGGCCCGGTGCCGGAGGCGGAGGTGGGCGACGCGGTGGCCGAGGACGTCCTCGGCCGCTTCTTCCCCGCGACCCGTGCGTGGTTCGCCTCGGCGTTCGCCGCGCCCACCGCCGCGCAGGTGGGCGCCTGGGACGCCGTCTCCGGCGGCCAGCACGCCCTGGTGGTCGCGCCCACCGGCTCGGGCAAGACGCTCGCGGCGTTCCTGTGGGCGCTCGACCGCGTCGCCGCCGAGGAGCGCCCGGCCGACCCGCTGCGCCGCTGCCGGGTGCTCTACGTCTCCCCGCTCAAGGCCCTCGCCGTCGACGTCGAGCGCAACCTGCGCAGCCCGCTCACCGGGATCCGCCGCGAGTCCGTGCGGCTGGGGCTGCCCGAGCCCGAGGTCGCGGTCGCCGTGCGCAGCGGCGACACGCCCGCGGACGAGCGGCGCCGGCTCGGCACGCGCCCGCCCGACGTCGTCATCACCACCCCGGAGTCGCTCTTCCTCGTGCTCACCTCGGCCGCGCGCGAGTCGCTGCGCGGAGTCGAGACGGTGATCGTCGACGAGGTGCACGCGCTGGCCGGCACCAAGCGCGGCGCCCACCTCGCGGTCTCGCTGGAGCGGCTCGACGCCCTGCTCGAGCGGCCGGCCCAGCGCATCGGCCTCTCGGCGACCGTGCGCCCGGTCGAGGAGGTCGCGTCCTACCTCGGCGGCACGCGCCCGGTCACCGTGGTGCGGCCGCCCTCGGCGAAGGAGGTCGACCTCGAGGTGGTCGTGCCGGTCGACGACATGGCCGAGCTCGGCGCGCCCACCGGTGAGGTGTCCGGGTCCGCCGCGGGCGACGAGCCGCGCACGTCGATCTGGCCGTTCGTCGAGGAGCGCGTCGTCGACCTCATCGCCGCGCACCGCTCGACGATCGTGTTCGCGAACTCCCGGCGGCTGGCCGAGCGGCTCACCGCACGGCTCAACGAGATCTGGGTCGAGCGCACCACCGGCGACGCGCTCGAGACGGGGGCCGCGCCGGCCGCGCTCATGGGGCAGGCGGGGTCCACTGGCGGCGCCCCCGCCGTGCTGGCACGGGCCCACCACGGCTCGGTGAGCAAGGAGCAGCGGGCGCTGATCGAGGACGACCTCAAGGCCGGCCGGCTGCCCGCGGTCGTGGCCACGAGCAGCCTCGAGCTCGGCGTCGACATGGGCGCCGTCGACCTCGTGGTGCAGGTGGAGTCGCCGCCCAGCGTCGCCAGCGGGCTGCAGCGCGTGGGCCGCGCCGGCCACCAGGTGGGCGCGGTGAGCAAGGGCGTGGTGCTGCCCAAGTACCGGGGCGACCTCGTGCAGACCGCGGTGGTCGCCGAGCGCATGCGGGCCGGGCTCATCGAGGAGCTGCGCATGCCGCGCAACCCGCTCGACGTGCTCGCGCAGCAGGTGGTCGCGATGACCGCGCTCGACACCTGGCACGTGGACGACCTGCTCGCGCTGGTCCGCCGGGCCGCCCCGTTCGCGACCCTCCCGCAGTCGGCGTACGACGCCGTGCTGGACATGCTGGCCGGGCGCTACCCCAGCGACGAGTTCGCCGAGCTGCGCCCGCGGCTGGTGTGGGACCGCACCGCCGGCACGCTCACGGGACGCCCCGGCGCGCAGCGGCTGGCCGTCACCAGCGGCGGCACCATCCCGGACCGCGGGCTTTTCGGCGTCTTCCTCGTGGGCGAGAAGGCCTCGCGGGTGGGCGAGCTCGACGAGGAGATGGTCTACGAGTCCCGCGTGGGCGACGTGTTCGCCCTCGGCGCGTCGAGCTGGCGCATCGAGGACATCACCCACGACCGCGTGCTCGTCTCGCCCGCGCCGGGGCTGGCCGGACGGCTCCCGTTCTGGAAGGGCGACGCCCTCGGCCGGCCCTACGAGCTCGGCCGGGCCATGGGCGCGTTCGTGCGCGAGGTGGCGGCGCTGCCGGCCGCGGACGCCGACCAGCGCCTGGCCGCGGTGGGCCTCGACGAGCGGGCCCGCACCAACCTGCGCGCCTACCTCGACGAGCAGCGCGCCTCGACCGGCCACGTGCCGGACGACCGCACGCTCGTGGTCGAGCGCAGCCGCGACGAGCTCGGCGACTGGCGTGTGATCGTGCACTCCCCGTTCGGCGCGCAGGTGCACGCCCCCTGGGCGCTGGCGATCGGGGCGCGCATCCGCGAGCGGCACGGCGTCGACGCGCAGGTCATGCACGCCGACGACGGCATCGTGCTGCGGCTGCCCGACGTCGAGGACGACGACGTCGTGCGCGGCGTGCTCGAGGCGGCGCTGCTCGACCCCGACGAGGTCGAGGCGCTCGTGACGGCGGAGGCCGGCGGCTCGGCGCTGTTCGCCGCGCGCTTCCGCGAGTCCGCGGCCCGCGCCCTGCTGCTGCCGCGCCGCGACCCGGGCAAGAGGTCGCCCCTGTGGCAGCAGCGGCAGCGCTCGGCCCAGCTGCTGTCGGTGGCGGCGCAGTATGGCTCGTTCCCGATCGTCCTGGAGACGATGCGCGAGGTGCTCCAGGACGTCTACGACGTGCCGGGCCTGGTGGCGCTCATGCGGTCGGTGCAGGCGCGCGAGGTCCGGGTGGTCGAGGTCGAGACCGCGACGCCGTCGCCCTTCGCCCGCTCGCTGCTCTTCGGCTACGTCGCGGCCTACCTCTACGAGGGCGACTCACCGCTGGCCGAGCGGCGGGCCGCGGCCCTGGCCCTCGACACCGCGCTGCTCTCCGAGCTGCTCGGCCAGGCCGAGCTGCGCGACCTGCTCGACCCGGCGTCGCTGGCCACCGTCGAGGCGGAGCTGCAGTGCCTGGCCGCCGAGCGGCACGCCCGCAGCGCCGAGGGGGTGGCCGACCTCCTGCGCCGGCTCGGGCCGCTCACCCGCGCGGCGATCGAGGCGCGCGGCGGCACGTCGGCGTGGGTCGACGAGCTGCTCGCCGCCCGCCGCGCCATCGAGGTGCGCGTGGCGGGCGAGGCGCGCGTGGCGGCCGTGGAGGACGCCGCCCGGCTGCGCGACGCACTCGGCACGGCGCTGCCGGTGGGGCTGCCCGACGCGTTCCTCGAGCCGGTGGCGGACCCCGTCGGCGACCTCGTCTCGCGCTTCGCGCGCACGCACGGCCCGTTCGTCGTGGCCGACGTCGCAGGCGCCTTCGGGCTCGGCCCGGCCGTGGTGGCCGGGGCGCTGGCCCGCCTGGCGGCCGTCGGCCGCGTGGTCACCGGGGAGTTCCGGCCCGGGGGCACGGGCACCGAGTGGTGCGACGCCGAGGTGCTGCGTCTCGTGCGGCGGCGCTCGATGGCGGCGCTGCGCCGCGAGGCCGAGCCGGTGCCGCCCGAGTCGCTCGGCGCGTTCCTGCCGGCGTGGCAGCACGTCGGCGGCCGGCTGCGCGGCCCGGACGGCGTGCTGCGCGTCGTCGAGCAGCTGGCCGGCGTCGCGGTGCCCGCGTCCGCGTGGGAGACCCTCGTGCTGCCGGCGCGGGTGGAGGGCTACCAGCCCGCGATGCTCGACGAGCTCACGTCCTCCGGCGAGGTGGTCTGGGCCGGGGCGGGCGGCCTGCAGGGCGGCGACGGCTGGGTGGCCCTGGCGCCGGCGGAGTCGGCCGCGCTCGTGCTGCCGGAGGCCGGCGAGCTCGAGCCCACCCCGGTGCACGCGGCCCTGCTCGAGACCCTCGAGGCCGGCGGCGGCTGGTTCTTCCGCGAGCTCGCCGAGCGGGTCTCGCGGCTGGCCGCGCCGATGGTCGAGGGCAGCGCCGGCCGGGTCGAGGACGCCGAGCTGGCCGAGGCGCTGTGGGACCTCGTGTGGTCCGGCCGGGTCACCGGCGACACCTGGGCGCCGCTGCGGGCCCGGCTGGCGGGCAGCGGGCGCCGGGTGCGCACCGCCGCCGCGCCGCCGCGGCGGCCCTCGCGCGCCCGCTACGCCCGGCCGTCGCGGTCGGCCGCGGCGGCCCGGCTGGTGCCCCCGGGGGTCGCCGGCCGCTGGTCGGCGCTCGAGCCGCGCGAGCCGGACCTCACGCTGCGCGCCGCCGCGCTCGCCGAGGGGCTGCTCGACCGGCACGGCGTCGTCACCCGCGGCGCCGTCGCCGCCGAGCGGGTGCCGGGCGGGTTCGCGGGCGTCTACCGCGTGCTCTCGGCGTACGAGGACGCCGGCCGCTGCCGGCGCGGGTACGTCGTGGAGGGGCTCGGCGCCGCGCAGTTCGCGCTGCCCGGCGCCGTGGACCGGGTGCGCGCGGCCGCGCCCGACAAGCGCGACCCCGCCGCCGCGCCGCACGCGGTGGTGCTCGCCGCCACGGACCCGGCCAACCCCTACGGCGCCGCGCTGGCCTGGCCGGCCCGCGCCGAGGACGCCGCCGGCGGCCACCGCCCCGGCCGCAAGGCCGGCGCGCTGGTGGTGCTGGTCGACGGCCGCCTGGTGATCTACGTCGAGCGGGGCGGGCGCACCCTGCTCACGTGGGACGACGAGGACGAGCGGGCGCTCTCCGCGGCGTGCGCGGCCCTCGCTGCGGCCGTGCGCGGCGGCGTCCTCGGTCGGCTCACCGTGCAGACCGCCGACGGCGAGCCGGTGCTCACCTCCCGCTCGCCGCTCGGCTCGGCGCTCGAGGCGGCGGGGTTCACCGCCACGCCGCAGGGCCTGCGGCTGCGCGCCTGAGCCGGCGCGGGCCCCTCGCTCAGCCGCGCACCACGCGGATGTTGAACGCCGGCGTCCCGAACGAGCTCATGAGCGAGAGCCACAGGGGCAGGTACAGCTCCAGCCCGCGGGCCGCGACGATGCCGCCGACGTCGACCACCTCGTCGGGGGCCCAGCCGAGGTCGGCCAGCAGACCGCCGACCAGCGTCTTGGCCTCGGCGTCGTCGCCGGCGACGAAGACGGTGTGCGCGGCCGGCAGCGACCGCGGGTCGACCATCACGGCGGCGGTCATCGTGTTGAGCGTCTTGACCACGCGGGCGCCCGGGAAGGCCTCCTGCACGTGCTCGCCGACGCTGCGCCCCTCCGGCTGGAGCACCGCGGGCGGGAAGCCGCCGGAGAAGTCCAGCGGGTTCGACACGTCGAGCACGGCCTTGCCCTCGAGCGCGTCGGCGCCCGCGCTGCGCAGCACGTCGAGGGTCACCAGCCCGGCGGTGGCGTTGACCACCACCTCGCCCCACGCGGCGACGTCGTGGAACGTGCCGTGCCCCGCCGGCGCGCCGAGGTCGCGCGCCCACGCCGCCGCCGTCGCGTTGTCGGCCGTGCGCGACCCGAGCCGCACCTCGTGCCCGGAGCGGACGAACGCCGTCCCCAGGGTCGTGCCCACCACTCCCGTACCCAGCACCGCGATCCGCACCGGCCTGCTCCGTCCCGTCCGAGGTACGGCGCCCGCCGCACGGCGGGGCAACACCGCTCGCGCCCGGCGTTGTTCCCGTGCGACGGTGGCCGCGGCGTCCCGAGCGGGGACGGCGCGGGAGGAGGAGCCGGTGCCCGAGGGCGACACCGTGTGGCTCGTGGCGCGGCGCCTGCACGACGCCCTGGCCGGCGACGTGCTGACCCGCACCGACCTCCGGGTGCCCTCGCTGGCCACGACCGACCTGTCCGGGCGGCACGTGCTCGGGTCGGCCGCGCGGGGCAAGCACCTGCTGCTGCGGCTCGAGGGCGGCCTCACGCTGCACAGCCACCTGCGCATGGACGGGATGTGGCACCTCTACCGCCCGGGGGCGCGCTGGGCCGGCGGGCCGGACTGGCAGGTGCGCGCGGTGCTCTCGACCGCCGCGTGGGACGCCGTCGGCTACCGCCTCCCCGTGCTCGAGCTGGTGCCAACCGACGCCGAGGAGCAGGTGGTGGGGCATCTGGGCCCGGACCTGCTCGACCCGGGCTTCGACGCCGACGCGGCGCTGGCCCGGCTGCGGGCCGACCCGGGCCGCGAGATCGGGCCCGCACTGCTCGACCAGCGGCTGCTCGCCGGGATCGGCAACCTCTACATGGCCGAGACGCTGTTCGTGCACCGGACCTCGCCGTGGACGCCGGTGGGCGAGGTCGCCGACCTGCCCGCCGTGGTCGGGACCGCACGCCGGTTCCTGCTCGCCAACCGCGACCACGCGGCCCAGGTGACCACCGGCGACCCGCGGCGCGGGCACGAGCACTACGTGCACGGCCGCGCGGGCCGGCCCTGCCGCCGCTGCGGCACCCCGGTGCGCACGGCGCCGCAGGGCGAGCCGCCGCGCGAGCGGGTCACCTTCTGGTGCCCCGTCTGCCAGCCCGGCCCGGCCCCGGCCGCGGACGCCCGGCCCCCGTCCCGTCGGGCCGGCCCACGGCGGTGAGCCCGGGCGCCGGGTGCGCGGGTCAGGTGGTGGGGGCGGCGAACGCCGTGGTGCGAACGGCGGCCGGCAGCGCGGCCGCGAGCACGCGCGCCTGCGCCTCGCGGGAGGCCCGCGTGCCGGGGGCGACGGTGTGCGTGGCCAGCCACCGGCACACGAGGTCGACGTGCTCGGCGGCGTCGGAGCGGCCGGCGACGTCGAGCACGCGGGCCACCTGCGCCCGCACGAGGTCCCAGCCCTCCCCGCTGCCCGGGGCCGCGAGGGCGACCAGCGACGCCGGCTCCACGGCGCGCAGGCCGACGACGACGACGTGGCCCGCGACCGCGTCCGCGGCCCGGGTCAGGGCCACGGCGAGGTCGTCGGCGGCGAGGTCGGCGCAGTCGGCGGACAGGTCGACGACCTCGTCGTGGACGAGTCCGGCGACGAGGTCGTCCTTGGTGCGGAAGTGGTTGTAGAGCGTGGCCTTGGCGAGGCCGCCGCGGACGGCGACGTCGCCCATGGTCGCCTTGCGGACGCCGCGCTCGGCCAGGACGCGGCGGGCGCCGTCGAGAGCCGCCGCACGGGTGCGGCCCATCGCGTTGCCCGCGCGCGACCGCGGGGACCGCTCCGGCACGGGACCGGGGTCAGGCGGCCGCGACGACGGACGCGGTGGGGACCGGGAGGTCGGTGACCTGGGCGACGGTCTCGAGCACCTCGACCTCGTCGCTCACCGCGCGCAGCACGGTCGAGAGGGGGACGTCGAGCGCGGTGCAGATGGACGCGAGCAGCTCGCTGCTGGCCTCCTTCTGGCCCCGCTCGACCTCGGAGAGGTAGCCCAGGGAGACGCGCGCGGCACTGGAGACCTCGCGCAGCGTGCGGCCCTGGTCCTGGCGACGACGCCGGAGCTCGTCGCCGATGACGCGGCGCAGCACCACCACGGGGGCACCTCCTCTCGCGCGGACCCGGGACTCACCGCCGGGAGCGGTGTGCACACCGTACCCGGCAGGGGCGGTCGGTGCAGGAGCACTACCCGCTCGGGCGATCACGGCGCGTCGCGTCGGGACCGTGGTGGGAGCGGCGGCGGGGGTGGGGATCACGGGCGCACCTCTCGGGGAGCAGGGTCCGCCGGACGGCAGATCGCGCCCGGCGGGTCCCACCGGGTGCGGAGGTCCGTCCGGCGGGAGACGGCCCGGAGGCCGTCGAAGGTGTAACGGTGTAATCGTCCGTCGGTGTTCCCGCCCGCGCGACCGGGTTTCCGTCGGGCCGGCGCACCGCGCGCGGCGGGGCGCCCGGCGCGGCTCAGGCGGGATCGACGAGCTCGAGCAGGAGCGCGAGCGCCGCCGCCACGGTGGCCTCGCGCACGGCCTGGCGTCCGTCGACGCCGGCGAGGTCCAGCGTGCGCGACCCGCTCCCCGCGGCCGTGGCCCAGCCCAGGTGCACCGTGCCCGGCGGGTGGCCGTCCTGCGGGTCCGGGCCGGCCACCCCCGTGGTGGCGACGCCGAGGTCGGCACCCAGGCGCGCGGCGGCCCCGTGCGCCATGGCGCGCGCGACCTCGGGGTCGACCGCGCCGGCCCGCTCGAGCAGGCCGGCGTCGACCCCCAGCAGGGTGGCCTTGAGGTCCGTGGCGTAGGCGACGACGCCCCCGCGGACCACGGTGGAGGCGCCGGGCACGGCGACGAGCGCGGAGACGAGCAGCCCGCCGGTGAGCGACTCGGCCACGGCGAGGGTGAGCCCCTGCGCGGCGCAGCGGCGCACCACCTCGGCCGCCTGCGGCGCCGGCGCCCCGGCCGGATCCGGGCCCGCGCTCACGGCACGTCCGGCGCGGCGCCGAAGCGGCGCAGGCGCCAGGCCCGCAGGACGTAGTCCACGCCGGTCACCACGGTGAGCACCAGGGCGACGGCCATCACCAGCGCGCGGGCGGTGAGCAGCCAGCCGCCCACCGGGAGCAGGTAGAGCAGGATCGCGAGCATCTGCGCCGCGGTCTTCGCCTTGCCGCCGCGGCTGGCCGGGATCACGCCGATGCGGATCACCCAGAACCGCAGCAGCGTGACGCCCACCTCGCGCACGAGGATCACCACGGTGACCCACCACGGCAGCTCGCCCAGCCAGCTCAGCCCCACGAGGGCGGTGCCGGTGAGGGCCTTGTCGGCGATGGGGTCGGCCACCTTGCCGAAGCTGGTGACCAGGCCCTGGCGCCGGGCGAGCTCGCCGTCGACGAAGTCGGTGGTGCCGGCGACGACGAAGACCGCGGCCGCCCACACCCGCGAGGCGGTGTCGGCGCCGTCCTCGCGCAGCAGGAGCCAGGCGAAGACCGGCACGAGGAGCAGGCGCAGCACGGTGAGCGCGTTGGGCAGGTTCCAGGCCGAGGGCGACTGGACCGGGTCGCCGACGTGGTCGGGGGGTGCCGGCCTCATCCGGCCGCCCCGCGGTGCCCGCTCGAGGTCACCGGCGGGCCTCCGCCGCGGCGACGAGGTCGACGCCGTCGCAGGCCACGACCCGGGCGGTCACCAGGTCGCCGACGCGGACGGACCCCAGCGGCAGGGCACCGTCGACCAGCGCCGTGGCGCCGTCGACCTCGGGCGCCTGGTGGGCCGCGCGGCCCTCGACCACGGGCGCGCCGTCGTCGTCGAGCCCCACGTGCTCGACGAGCACCTCCACGGTGTCGCCCAGCCGGTCCTCGGCGCGCTGCGCCGTGAGCTCCTCCACCAGCGCGGCGACCCGCTCGACCCGCTCGCGCACGACGTCCTCGTCGAGCTTGCCGTCGTAGCCGGCGGCCTCGGTGCCGTCCTCGTCGGAGTAGCCGAAGACGCCGACGGCGTCGAGCCGGGCGGCCACGAGGAACGCCTCGAGCTCCTCGACGTCGGCCTCGGTCTCGCCGGGGAAGCCCACGATGACGTTGCTGCGCGCCCCGGCGCCCGGCGAGAGCGCCCGGGCGGAGGCGAGCAGCTCGAGGAACGACTCGGTGCCGCCGAAGCGCCGCATGCGGCGCAGCACGGTGGACGAGGCGTGCTGGAACGAGAGGTCGAAGTACGGGACGACGCCGGGGGTCGTCGCGATGGCCTCGAGCAGGGACGGGCGGGTCTCGGCCGGCTGGAGGTAGGACACGCGCACCCACTCGATGCCGTCGACGGCCGCCACCTCGGGCAGCAGCGTCTCGAGCAGGCGCAGGTCGCCGAGGTCCTTGCCGTAGGAGGTGGAGTTCTCCGAGACGAGGACCACCTCGCGGACCCCCTGGCCGGCCAGCCACCGCGCCTCGGCGACGACGTCGGACGGGCGGCGCGACACGAAGGAGCCGCGGAACGCGGGGATGGCGCAGAAGGAGCAGCGCCGGTCGCAGCCGGAGGCCAGCTTGAGCGGCGCGGACGGCCCGGTGCCCAGGCGCCGCCGCACCACGCGCGGCCCGCTGGCCGGCGCCACGCCCGCGGGCAGGTCCGGCTCGTCGAGCTGGCCGTGGCCCCGCAGCGCGACGTCCGCCTCGGACCGCTCCACCGGCGAGAGGGGCAGCAGCAGGCGACGGTCGCGCGGGGCGTGGGGCACGTGCGCCTCGCCGGCGACGATGCGGCGCAGCCGCGCGCCGATGTCGGAGTAGTCGTCGAAGCCGAGCACGGCGTCGGCCTCGGGCAGCGACTCCGCGAGCTGGTCGCCGTAGCGCTCGGCCAGGCAGCCCACGGCCACGACCGCCTGCGGGCGCCCGTGGGCCTTGAGGTCGGCCGCCTCGAGCAGGGTGTCGACGGAGTCCTTCTTGGCCGCCTCGACGAACCCGCAGGTGTTGACCACCACCGCATCCGCGTCCGCGGCGTCGTCGACGAGCTCCCAGCCGTCGGCGGCGAGCCGGCCGGCGAGCTCCTCGGAGTCGACCTCGTTGCGCGCGCACCCGAGGGTGACGAGCGCGACGCGGCGCACGGTCGCGTCGGCGGGAGAGGTCATGCAGGAGAGCCTACGGGTCGGCGGCACCGCTCACGTGCGGCGATGCCGGCGGTCGGCGCGGACGGCGTCAGGCGGAGGGGTTGGTGGGGTCGCCCGGCCCGAACTCGGTGCGCACGACCTGGCCGTTGCCGCCGGGGCTGCCGAGGCTCTTGCCGTTGACGGTGAGCTCGACCGCGCCCGCGCTCCCGATGAGGAGCTTCACCTTCGTCTTGTCGCGGAAGGTCTTGCGCTCGCCCTGCTGGAGGGTGCCCTCGTAGAGGGTCTTGCCGCTGGCCGTGGTGGCGCGGATCCACGACGCGGACCCGGTGACGTCGAGCACGACGGTGACGCCGTTGCCCTCGGCCACGACGTCGGACGGCGAGGTGGTGGGCGACGCCGAGTCGCTGGGCGTGGCCGCGGGGCTGCTCGCCGGGGCGGTGACGCTCGGCGTGGAGGACGGCGTGGGCGTCGGCGTGTTCGCGGCCGCCGGCACCTCGCCGCCGCGGTTGCTCAGCAGCGAGATCGCGCCGACGACGACCACCGCGACGAAGGCGAGCGCCATGACGGCGGTCCAGTTGGCCCCGCGGCGGTCGGTGCTCGAGGAGCCCAGCGTGCCGGCCAGCGCGCTGAGGCTGCCGCTGGCGTCCATCACGCGGGTGGGCTGGTCGATGGGCTCCACGACGGGCACGGCGGGCCGGCTGGCCCCCTGCTGCTCGTCGAAATGCGCGGCGAGCTCGGCCGGGTCGATGCCCACGGCGGTCGCGATGCTCTTGAGGTGGCCGCGGGCGTAGACGTCGCCGCCGCAGAGGCGGAAGTCGTCCTTCTCGATGGCGGAGATGACGGTCGCCCGCACCCGGGTGGCGGCCGCGACCTGGGCGACGGTCATGCCGGCAGCCGTGCGCGCGCGCTCGACGGTCTGGCCGACCGTCAGCGGTGCCTCGGACATGCCGGACCCCTCCCCTGTCGACGGAGAGTGACCGGGTGCGCACTCCGACTGCCGCCGGTCGACCATGCTAGGCCGGTTCGTGACCCCGATCCACCCGACCAAGATCGACTTCCGCCGTCCGGGCGGTGTCCCCGCAGGTCAGCGGGGTTCGGCCGCGGCAGCGGTGGGCGTCCGACCCCCGGACACCCGGCAGGACCACGCGTGCGGTCCGGCCGGCCCCTCCGTCCGCCTCGGGCCTGCCCATCACGGGCCCCCCGGGCGCGACGGTCACCCTGGGTGCCGGCAGGCGGCTACTCGCCGCCGAGCAGGGCGAGCACGCTCTCGAGCTCCTCGACCGTGACCAGCACGTCGCGGGCCTTGCTGCCCTCGCTCGGGCCGACGATCCCGCGGCTCTCCATGAGGTCCATGAGCCGGCCGGCCTTGGCGAAGCCCACGCGCAGCTTGCGCTGGAGCATCGACGTCGAGCCGAACTGGGTCGTGACGACGAGCTCCACGGCGGCGCGCAGCAGGTCGAGGTCGTCGCCGATCTCCTCGTCGACGTCCTTCTTCGCCGAGGCCGGCGCCGTGATGTCCGAGCGGTAGGCCGGCGCCATCTGCGTCTTGCAGTGCGCGACGACGGCGCGGATCTCGTTCTCGGTCACCCACGAGCCCTGGATGCGGATGGGCTTGCTCGCGCCCATCGGCAGGAACAGCGCGTCGCCCTGGCCGACGAGCTTCTCCGCGCCGGGCTGGTCGAGGATGACGCGGCTGTCGGCCAGGCTCGAGGTGGCGAACGCGAGCCGGCTCGGCACGTTGGCCTTGATGAGGCCCGTGACGACGTCGACGCTCGGGCGCTGCGTGGCGAGCACGAGGTGGATGCCCGCTGCCCGCGCGAGCTGCGTGATGCGGACGATGGACTCCTCGACGTCGCGCGGCGCCACCATCATGAGGTCCGCGAGCTCGTCGACGATCACGAGCAGGTAGGGGTAGGGCGTGATGACGCGCTCGCTGCCCGGCAGCGGCTGCACCTGCCCCGCGCGGACGGCCTTGTTGAAGTCGTCGATGTGGCGGAACCCGAACTGCGCGAGGTCGTCGTAGCGCAGGTCCATCTCGCGCACGACCCACTGCAGCGCCTCCGCCGCCTTCTTGGGGCTGGTGATGATCGGCGTGATGAGGTGCGGCACGCCGTCGTAGGCGGTGAGCTCGACGCGCTTGGGGTCGATGAGCACCATGCGCACCTCGTCGGGCGTCGAGCGCATGAGCACGCTGGTGATGAGCGTGTTCATGCAGCCGGACTTGCCCGCGCCGGTGGCGCCCGCGACGAGGATGTGCGGCATCTTCGCGAGGTTGCCGCAGACGAAGCCGCCCTCGACGTCCTTGCCCAGGCCCACGAGCATCGGGTGGTGGTCGCTCGTGGCCGCCTTGCTGCGCAGCACGTCGCCGAGGCTCACCAGCTCGCGGTCGGTGTTGGGGATCTCGATGCCGATGGCCGACTTGCCCGGGATCGGGGACAGGATCCGGACGTCGGCGCTCGCGACGGCGTAGGCGATGTTCTTGCTCAGCTGGGTGACGCGCTCGACCTTGACCGCCGGCCCGAGCTCGACCTCGTAGCGGGTCACGGTGGGTCCGCGCATGTAGCCGGTCACCTGCGCGTCGATCCCGAACTGCTCGAGCACCTCGGTGAGCGAGCCGACCACCGCGTCGGAGGCCTTGCTCGTCGGCTTGTGCACCGCCCCCGGCTTGAGCGCGTCGACCGGCGGCAGGTGGTAGGTGACGTCGCCGGACAGCGGCAGCTGCTCCACGCGTGAGGGCGTCTCGGGCAACGGGTCGGCCACGACGCGGGCCGGCGCGGTGACGACGGTGTCCTCGGTGAGGTCCACGATCACGGTGGACTGCTCGTCGGGGCCCGGCGCGACGTGCTCGTCGTCGGCCACGGCGCCGCGGCGTCGCCTGCCCTTCGGGGGCTGCTCCGCGACCACCGGCGTCTCGAACGCGACGTCGCCGGCGAGGTCGCCGAGCCCGTGCGCCGATCCGGCGGCCGTGGCGGCCGCCTCGGCCTTGCGCCGGCGGCGGCGCTGGGCGCGCGTCTCGGTGGTGGGAGCCGGCTCCTCCTCCCCCTCGACCGGGATCGGCGCGACGCCGAGCAGGCGGTCGCGGACGTAGCGCAGCCGCTCGGGCACCGCGGCGACCGGCGTGGCGGTGACGACGAGGAGACCGAAGACGGCGAGCAGCACGAGCAGCAGCGCGGCGACCACCGGGTGGGTGGCCGACACGACCGGGGCGGAGGCAAGCCAGCCGACGGCGCCGCCGCCCGCGGCCATCGCGTCGGCGCCGTCCGCGGGGACGGGCGTGCCGTGCGCGACGTGCACCAGCCCGCACGCAGCGAGCACGAGGGCGGTCCAGCCGATGGTGATGCGGCCGGTGGCCGCGCTCTCGTCCGGACGCCGCAGCACGCGCCAGGCGAGGCCGAGCAGCAGGAACGGCAGGGCCCAGTCGAGGCTGCCGAGCGCGCCGGTGACGATCGTGCCGACGATGCCGCCGAGCCCCGAGGTGACGTTCCACCAGGTGGCGAACGCGACGAGGATGGCCAGGCCCACCAGCACCAGCCCCAGGCCGTCGCGGCGGTGCGCCGGGTCGAGGTCGCGCGCGCCGTGGCCGACGCGGCGCACCACGGCGCCGAGCAGGTGCCCGATGCCGACCCACACGGCCACGAACGCGCCCAGGATCCCGCCCACGACGCGGGAGAACGCCGAGGGGCCGGGCGGGCGCGCGGCCCGGGCCGCCCGGGACTCGGACGCGGACATGCGCGGACGGGAGGCGCGCGCCGACGACGACCGGCTGCTCGCCGGGGCCTTCGGGCGGCTCGTCGGGGAAGACCCGGACCGTCCCGACCCCGAGCGGGAGCGCGACGGCGCGGGCGAACGGGTCGCCATGTCCGGCAGCGTACTCACACGGCTCCCACCAGCCCCGTACGCCACACCGGACCCAGCGGCACGGAGGCGGGGGTCGGGCGGTGGACGGGTGGGGCGGCTCAGGCCTCGACGACGACCGGCACGATCATCGGACGCCGGCGGTGCTGGTCGTTGACCCACCGGCCGAGGACGCGGCGGACCAGCTGCTGGAGCGCGTACTGGTCCGTGCTGCCGTTGCGCAGGGCGTCCTCGACCGCGGCGCGGATGACCGGGATCACCTCGTCGAAGACCGAGTCGTCCTCGACGAAGCCGCGGGCCTGGATCTCCGGGCCCGCGGTGACCTTGCCGTCGACGCTGTCGACGACGACGAAGCAGGTGACGAAGCCCTCGGTGCCCAGCACGCGGCGGTCCTTGAGCGAGGACTCCGTGAGGTCGCCGACGCTGGCGCCGTCGACGTAGACGTAGCCGCACGGCACGGCGCCGGTGACGCGGGCGACGCCGCCCACGAGGTCGACCACCCCGCCGTCGAGGGTGAGCACGATGCGCTCGGCCGGGACACCCGTGGCCAGGGCGAGCTCGGCGTTGGCCTTGAGGTGACGGGGCTCGCCGTGCACCGGCATCACGTTGCGCGGCTTGACGACGTTGTAGCAGTAGAGCAGCTCGCCCGCCGCCGCGTGACCGCTGACGTGGACCATCGCGTTGCCCTTGTGCACGACCTTCGCCCCGAGGCGCGTGAGCCCGTTGATCACGCGGCTCACGGCGTTCTCGTTGCCGGGGATGAGCGAGGAGGCGAGCACCACGGTGTCGCCGGGGCCGACCTTGATCTGGTGGTCGTTGTTCGCGATGCGCGACAGCGCCGCCATCGGCTCGCCCTGCGACCCGGTGCACACGAGCACGACCTTGTCGTCGGGCAGCTGGGCGAGCTGCTCCGGGGTGACGACCATGTCGTCGGGCATCGTGAGGTAGCCGAGCTCGCGCGCGACGCCCATGTTGCGCACCATCGAGCGGCCGAAGAACGCGACGTGCCGGCCGTGCCGGCGGGCGATGTCGACGACCTGCTGGATCCGGTGGATGTGCGAGGCGAAGGAGGCGACGACGATCCGCCCCTGGGCGCCGGTGAAGACCCGGTCGAGCGCCGGCTCGATGTCGCGCTCGCTGGAGACGAAGCCCGACACCTCGGCGTTGGTCGAGTCGACGAGGAACAGGTCGACGCCGCGCTCGCCGAGCCGGGCGAAGGACCGCAGGTCGGTGATGCGCCCGTCGAGCGGGAGCTGGTCCATCTTGAAGTCGCCGGTGTGCAGCACGGTGCCGGCCGGGGTGGCGATGAAGACCGCGAGCGCGTCCGGGATGGAGTGGTTGACCGCGACGAACTCGAGCTCGAACGGGCCGGCCGTCGTGGTGCCGCCCTCGGCGACCTCCACGGTGGTGCCCTTGATGCGGTGCTCGCGCAGCTTGGACTCGAGCAGCGCCAGGGTGAGCCTCGAGCCGTACACGGGGATGTCGGCGCGCTCGCGCAGCAGGTAGGGCACCGCGCCGATGTGGTCCTCGTGGGCGTGCGTGAGCACGATCGCCTCGACCGCGTCGAGGCGGTCCCGGATGAAGTCGAAGTCCGGGAGGATCAGGTCGACGCCGGGCTGGGCGTCCTCCGGGAACAGCACGCCGCAGTCGACGACGAGCAGCCGCCCGGCGTGCTCGAACACGGTCATGTTGCGGCCGATGTCGCCGAGGCCCCCGAGGGGGACGACGCGCAGCCCGTCGGCGGGGAGCGCGGGAGGCGTCCCGAGCTCCGGGTGGGCGTGGCTCATGCGACCGACTCGAAGCCCGGCACGCCGCCGTCCGCGAGCGACTCCACGAGGGCGTGGCGGTCCGCGGCCGGCATGGGCAGCAGAGGCAGCCGCAGCGCGCCACCGCCCGGACGGCCCTGGTGCTCGAGCGCTGCCTTCACGGCGATGACCCCCTGGGTCCTGGTCATGATCCCCTCGGTGACGGGGACGAGCTCGTCGTTGAGCTCGCGGGCGAGCTCGACGTCGCCGGCCTCGTGCGCGGCGATCATGGCGGCGATCCGGTCGGCCACGACGTGGCCGGTCACGCTCACCGCGCCGACGGCGCCGACGGCCAGCAGCGGGAGGTTCATCGCGTCGTCGCCGGAGTAGTAGACGAGCTCGCAGCGCGACATCACCCGCTGCGCCTTGAACGGGTCGCCGGCGGCGTCCTTCACGGCCACCACCTGCGGGTGCCCGGCCAGGCGCAGCAGGGTCTCGGCCGCGATCGCGGTGCCGGTGCGGCCGGGGATGTCGTAGAGCATCACCGGCAGGCCGGTGGCCTCGGCGACCGCGGTGAAGTGGGCGACGAGCCCCTCCTGCGGCGGCTTGCTGTAGTAGGGCGTCACCACGAGCAGGCCGTGCGCGCCCGCCTTCTCCGCGGTGCGGGCCAGCTCGATCGAGTGGTGGGTGTCGTAGGTGCCGACGCCGGCGAGCACGTGCGCCCGGTCGCCGACCGCCTCGACGACGGCGCGCAGCAGGCGCTCCTTCTCGTCGTCGCTCGTGGTGGGCGACTCCCCCGTGGTGCCGCTGATCACCAGGCCGTCGTTGCCGAGCTCGACGAGGTCCTCGGCGAGGGCGGCGGCGGCGTGGGTGTCCAGCGACCCGTCGGCGTGGAAGGGCGTGACCATCGCCGTGAGCATCCGGCCGAACGGACGCTGGGGGGTCGACGTGCGGGGCATGGCCTCCAGACTAGTGGTCCCGCGCCCCGGCGGTCTCCTCCCGCGGCCGGACGGGCGTCAGGGCGCGACCCGTCCGTTGGCCTGGAACGCGGCGTAGGTCAGGGGCATGAGCCGCTCGAACTCCTGCTCGTAGCGCTCGGCCACCAGCTCGATCTCGCGCTGCGGGAACGACGGGAAGTGCGACCCCTCGCGCTTGGTGCGCAGGGAGAGGAAGTTCATCAGCGCCCGCGCGTTCATCGTGACGTAGGCCGAGGAGTAGATCGTGACGGGGAGCACGATGCGGGCCACCTCGCGGGCGACGCCGGCGTCGAGCATCGCGCGGTAGGCGGCGTAGGCCTGCTCGCACGACGCGCGCACCGTGGAGTCGACCAGGGCGTGCTGCTCCGGGGACCCCGGCACGAACTCGTAGGCCCCGGGCTTGCCCTGCTGCACGAGGTTGCGCTCCGGGCCGGGCACGTAGAACACCGGCTCGAGCTCGCGGTAGCGGCCGGACTCCTCGTTGTACGACGTGATGCGGTGCCGCATGTGCTCGCGCCACACGAAGATCGGGGCGCGCACGAAGAAGGTGAAGGAGTTGTGCTCGAACGGGCTCCCGTGCCGGTCCCGCATGAGGTAGTTGATGAGCCCCGCGGAGCGCCCGGCGTCGGAGTCGACGTCCTCGAGCGACTGCTCGCCCTTGGTGGACACCCGTGCCGCGAACAGGACGTCGGCGTCGGACGCCGAGGACTTCACGAGCTCGACGGTGACGTCGCTCCGGAAGGAGATCTCGGGCGCGGCACCGTCGGTCATGGGGCTCTCCTGCGGTCGGTGGGGGACGCCCGCGAGGCTACCGGCCGAGCACGTGCGGGAGGCGGACCGGCTCGCCGCCGGCGAACCTGGCCAGCCCGAACGTCGCGACGTCGGCGTCGGGCGCCCGGCCCTCGGCCAGGTCGGCCAGGATCAGCCCCATGAGGGCGGAGAACTTGAAGCCCTCGCCGGAGTCGCCGCAGGCGATCACCACCCGCCCGTCCGCCACGGTGTCGATCACGAAGCGGCCGTCCGGGGAGTCGGTCCACGAGCACACCTGAGCGTCGAGCACGGTGGGGTCGAGGTCGACGAAGTTGCGCGACACCCGCGCCGAGATGTGGGCGGAGACGCCGGGGTCGGGCACCCGGTCGAGGTCGTCCTCGCGCCAGGCGCGCAGCGGCTGGTCGACGCCGAGCTTGTAGCCACGACCCGGGGTGGGCATCGCGTACATCCCGGGCTCCTGGCCCATCGGCCCGTCGTAGAGGCAGGGCATGGCGTCGGTGTCCGGGGCGTGGCCCACGTGGCACACCTGCTCGAGCACCGGGTAGAGGGTGAGCGGGACGCCGAGGGCGCGCAGCAGCGCCCCGGCCCCGGGCCCGGGCGCGAGGACGGCGACGTCGGCCCGGAAGGAGCGGCCGCCCTCGGCGAGCAGGAGCACGCCGTCGGAGGTGGTGTCGATCTCCCGCACGACAGGCCCGCACACCAGCTCCCCGCGGGCCATCGCGAACAGCGCCGCCTGCGCGTCGAGGGCCGCCCGGGCGAGCACCGGGCCGGCGTCGCGCTGCCACACGGCGACGCGGCCGTCGGGGCGCAGCCCCGGGAAGACCCGTCCGACGTCCTGGGGCTCGACCACCTCGTGCGGCACGCCCTCGGCGGTGAGGGCGGCGTCGACCTTCTCCCACGTGACGTCGTCGCGCCAGACGAGGCCGCGCTCGAGGATCGCGGTGATGCCGGAGGCTGCCTCCAGCCGGTGCCAGGCCTCCACCGAGCGCTGGGCCAGGCGCACGCGCAGTCGGTCCGGGTGCGCGAGGCGCCACAGCCGGGTGGGGCCGGAGGAGGACCCGAGCTGGTGGGCGGTGCCGTGCCGGTCCAGGAGGGTGACGTCGTGGCCGCGGCGGGCGAGCTCGGCCGCCGCGGGCAGGCCCCACGCACCGGCTCCGACCACCACGGCCCTCACGCGCGCCACGCTAGCGGGAGGATGGGGCCCGTGGCCTCCCCGTCCAGCCCCCATCCCCATGATCACGCCGACGTCTCCGTGCGCCCGGCCCGCCCCGAGGACGCCGCCGAGCTCGCCGCGGTGACGTACGCCGGCTGGACCGGGCCGTACGCCGCGCTGCTGCCCGAGGGGGCGGCGGCCTCGCTGCGCGAGGACGCCCTGGCCGACGAGTGGCGGGCCGCCGCCGACGCGGCCCCGACCCCGCGGCACCTCGTGCTCGTCGCGGTCGAGGCCGACCGCGTGGTGGGGTACGCCGTCACCGCCCCGGCGGCCGACCCGGACTCCGCCGGCGCCGACGACGTCGCCGAGGTGCTCGACCTCGTGGTGCACCCGGATCACCAGCGCGCCGGCCACGGGTCGCGCCTGCTCGCGGCGGCGACGGACCTGCTGCGCGAGCGCGGCGTGCGCGGGCTCACCTCGTGGGCGGCCGCGTCCGACGCCCCGCGGGCGGCGTTCCTGCGCTCCGCGGGCCTCGACGCGGACGGCGCCACCCGGGTGCTCGACAGCGGTCCGGGCAGCCGGGGCGTGGAGCAGGTGCGCTTCTCCGCGTCGCTGGCCTGAGCCTGCCGTCGCGCCGATCCCGCGGGCGGCGCCGCGGTCGCCCCGCCTAGGGTGCCGACGTGGCCGCGTTCACCGGGATCCCCCTCGCCGCGCTCGACTTCTACGAGGCGCTCGCCGTCGACAACACCCGCACGTGGTGGACGGCGCACAAGGACGCCTACGAGCGCGACGTGCGCGGGCCGCTCACCGACCTCGTCGCCGAGCTCGAGGGCGAGTTCGGCGCGGCGAAGGTGTTCCGCCCGTACCGCGACGTCCGCTTCTCGAAGGAGAAGACGCCGTACAAGGACCACCAGGGCGCGTTCGTGGGGGCGGAGGACGGCATCGGCTGGTACGTCCAGGTGTCGGCTGCGGGCCTCATGGTGGCCGGCGGCTGGTACTCCTCGTCGCCCGTGCAGCTCGCCCGGTTCCGTGCCGCCGTCGACTCCCCCGTGGTGGCGACGCTCGAGACGGCGCTGGCCGCCGCCCGCAAGGGGCGGCTGGAGATCGGCGGCGACGTCATGAAGACGCGACCGCGCGGCGTGCCCGAGGACCACCCCCACCTCGACCTGCTGCGCCACCGGTCGCTCACCGTCTCGACCCAGTACGGCGCGCCCGCGTGGCTCGCCAGCCGCACCGCCCTCACGCGCGTGCGCTCCGCGTGGCGTGCGATGACGCCGCTGGTCGACTGGCTGGCCGATCACGTGGGCCCGGTGGACGACGGCATCCCGCCGGAGCCGCCGTGAGCGCGCTGACCGGGACGCCGGCGCCCTGGAGCGCGGAGCGGCGCGAGATCCTCGTCAACGCGTTGTCCGTGGGGCTGGCCACGGGCGTGTACGGCGTCTCCTTCGGTGCGGTGTCGGTCACCGGGGGGCTCACCGTGCTCCAGACGCAGGTGCTCTCCGTGCTCATGTTCACCGGCGGCTCGCAGTTCGCCCTCGTGGGGGTGCTGGCGGCCGGCGGCGGCGCGGCGTCGGCCGTGGCCACGAGCGTGCTGCTCGGCCTGCGCAACTCCTTCTACGGCCTGACGATGGCGCCGATCCTGCGGGTGCGCGGCGCGCGGCGGCTGGTCGCCGCGCAGCTCACGATCGACGAGTCGACCGCCATGGCGGTGGGCCGCACCCTCGAGCACGACGACGGCCGAGCCTCGCGGCTGGCGTTCTGGGCCACGGGCCTGTCGGTGTACGTGGTGTGGAACCTCGCCACGCTGGCCGGCTCGCTGGGCGCGAGCGCCCTGGGCGACCCCAAGGTCTACGGGCTCGACGCCGCCATCCCGGCCGGGTTCATCGCCCTGGTGTGGCCCCGGCTGCGCGACGCCCGCTCGTGGACGATCGGCCTGAGCGCGGCGGCGGTCGCGCTCGTGCTGACCCCGTTCCTGCGGCCCGGCGTCCCGGTGCTGCTCACCAGCGTCGTGGCCGTGGTGGCGGGCGTGCTCGCGGTGCGGCGCAAGGCGGCGCAGCCGTGAGCGCCGTGTGGTGGGCGGTCGTCGTGTCCACCCTGGCCTGCTACGCGGCCAAGCTGGCCGGGCAGTCGGTGCCGCAGCGCTTCCTCGACCAGCCGCTCACGCGCGAGATCGCGGACGCGCTGCCCCTCGCGCTGCTCATGGCGCTGGTGGCCGTCCAGACCTTCTCGGCAGGGCAGTCGCTGGTCATCGACGCGCGCGCGGCCGGGCTCGCCGCCGCCGTCGTCGCGCTGCTGCTCCGCGCCCCGTTCGTGGTCGTCGTGGTGGTGGCCGCGGCCGTGGCGGCGGCCGTGCGGGCGCTCGGGTGGGCGGCGTGAGCGCGCCGGCGGTCGCCTGGCGGCGCCCGATGGTGGCCCGCGACTCCGGCGAGGAGCACCGCGCGTCGACGCCGCTCGAGCTCTTCTTCGACCTGTGCTTCGTCGTGGCGGTCGCGGCGGCGTCGACCGAGCTGCACCACAGCGAGACCGAGCCTGGGCACCTGGCCGCCGGGGTGGTGTCCTACCTGATGGTGTTCTTCGCCATCTGGTGGGCGTGGATGAACGTCACGTGGTTCGCCTCGGCGTACGACCCGGACGACGTGCTCTACCGGCTGTCGGTCCTCGTCGTGATGGCGGGTGCCCTGGTGCTCGCTGCCGGTGTTCCGCGCGCGTTCGAGGAGCGCGACTTCACGGTCGTGACGGTCGGCTACTGCGTGATGCGGCTCTCCCTCGTGCAGCTGTGGCTGCGCGCGGCGCACGACGACCCGCCCCGGCGCGACACCGCCGTGCGCATGGCGACCGGGGTGAGCCTGTGCCAGCTCGGCTGGGTCGCGCTGCTGCTCGTGCCGGTCGGGCTCAAGCTGCCCGGCTTCGCGCTGCTCGTGGTGTGCGAGCTGGTCGTGCCCGTGGTCGCCGAGCGCGCCAACCCCACACAGTGGCACCCCGGGCACATCAGCGAGCGCTACGGCCTGTTCACGCTCATCGTGCTGGGCGAGTCGGTGCTGTCCGGCTCGGTGGCCATCGGCGCCGCGGTGACCGGATCCGGCCAGCTCGCCCTGGTGTGGGGCATCGCTGTCGGCGGGCTTCTGCTGGTGTTCTCCATGTGGTGGAAGTACTTCGCCCGCACCGCGGTCGCGCTGCTCACGAGCACCCGGCAGGGGTTCGTCTGGGGCTACGGCCACCTCGTGGTGTTCGCCTCGGCCGCGGCGACCGGGGCCGGGATCGCCGTGGCCGTCGACCAGGCGACGGGCGTCGCCGACATCGACCTGCGGCTCGCAGCGGCCTGCGTGACGGTGCCCGCCGCGCTCTACCTCGCCACGGTGTGGTGGCTGCACCTGCGCCCCCAGGAGGGCACCGACAGCCGGTCCTTCACCCTCCTGGGTGTGGGCCTCGTCCTGCTCGCGACGTTCGGGCCGCAGCCGGTGCTGCTGGCCGGCCTCGCCGCCGCGCTCACGGTCGCCGCCAACGTCGTCCTCGACGTGCGCGCCTCGACGACGACCAGGGCCGCCGCCCCCGAAAGCGCCTGACACTCCGCGTCGCCGCCCCAACCCCCTCCAGATTCGGCATTCGGTATCGCTTCGTCCGGCATGATCGAGGTGTGTCGGAGCTCGGGGGGTTCGAGATCGAGGACGGCCCTGATGGGCTGACGATGGTGGTCACCTCAGGCTGGTCGACGGAAGCAGAACGACGGCTTGGGGTGGGAGACGTCACTGGCCTGACCCTCAACTACGCCCTTGGATTCCAGGAGCCCGATCTGGAGTTCCTACGCGATTGGCCCATTCGCCGACTCACGATCCTCGCCAGGACCATCACGGATCTGACCCCGGTGTATCGCACGGCGCCGACACTGGAACGGCTCTCCGTGCAGTCGTCACCGAGCGCCCGGATAGACCTACGCCGGCTCCCGTGGCTCACTGCCGTCGCTGCCGATTGGCAGCAGGTTGCGGACACGATCGAGTACGCCCTCGCACTCAACGACCTGTTTGCGGCGTCGTACAACGCGCCCGACCTGCATCCGCTACGGCGTAACGAAGCCCTGGTCCGGCTGCAGATGAAGCAGCACCCCAAGCTGAGGTCGCTAGACGGACTTGCGGAGCTGCGCTCGATGCGGGAAGTCGGAATCTTCGGCGCGCGAGCCATGGACGACATCTCGGCACTCGACATCAGAGCAGGGGCTCCAACGCTCGAGCGCCTCAACCTGGACAGCTGCTCGGCGTTCACATCCCTCGAGCCCCTTTCCGGGCAGAAGCTGCTCGAAGTACTGGGCATCGCGAACTGCGGTCCCGTCGAGTCGCTCCTGCCCATCGGCGACATGCAGCGGCTGCAGCGGCTCCACGCTTACGAGAGCACCCGGATCGCAGACGGAGACCTCAGCCCGGTGTTGGGTCTCCTCGCCCTGCGGGACCTTCGCATGATGAACCGGCGCCACTACAAGCCGTCAGTCCAGGAAGTGAAGAGGCGACTCGGACTCCCCGATTGAGCGCGCTTGTCTGCCGTTCTCAATCGCCGAGGAAGCATCGGACCCGTGACAGGATCACCCCGTGCGTCCACCTGGGTTTCGACGCGACGTGAGGCCGCTCCACGACCTGGCTGCCTTCCCCACATGGTTCGCCGAGTACACGACGGTGACGGTGTTCGTCACACTGTTCGGCCCTAGGGTGGTGAGGTGTGACCCAGGGTTGTCGACGTCTGCGTGAGGTTCATCGTGCTCGGGGTTCGTGACTTGCCGCCTGACACTCGGGTGTTTGCCATGCTCGACGTCCGCTCCGATGCCTCGACGGCTGCGGCATGGTGGCTTCGTCGAGTGCTGGAGGGCATAGCCCCTGAGGCTGCGGCGGTTCTGTCCAGCCACGGGAGCCCGGCCTACGTGCCTGTCTTCGACGCGGGCACGGTGGTGGGGCCGCCGGGCGCGCCCTTCGCCTTCCTCAACGAGCTGTCGATGACGAACGGTCGCGTGCGGGCGAAGTCGCGCACCTTCGAAGAAGGCATCGAGGAGCGCGTCGCGGGGAAGCTGGGCGACAAGGTCGAGGACGTGTCGCTGGTCCTGGAGTGGCTCGACGACAGAGGGTGCCTGTCCTCGCTCTCGCGTGACTTCGGCGCCTCCATGGGCACCTCACGAGCCCTAGAGGTGAGCGCCAGTGTCGACCAGAGCGAGGCACCCGGCTGGGTCCGGTTGGTCTCGGCCATCTCGACAGGTGCGCTGCGCGGTTCGACGGACGTGCAGGAGCGCTGGGTCGGGTTGCTCCGTGAGGGGTGCGCGCGCTTCGAGGTCGGGTATGGCCAGATCGGTTTCGGAGGGCATGAGACCCCGTGGGAGGAGGCCTCGGACGGTTGGAGCAAGGCCGGCTGGGTGGGGACGCGGGAGTGCCTGTCCGTGCTGCGTGGCGTCGGCTGGCTGACGCTCGTGCCGGCTCCGCTGGTGGAGGCCGGGCGGCTGACGCCAGGGCCGCTGGCCGAGCTGTGGCCCGGCGGCGTGATGTGCCTCAAGGCGTCCCAGGACTTCGGTGACTACGACGAGGAGCACTCGTCACAGGTGTACGACCTGGTCGCCCCGCTCCTTCACCGGTCCCGCGTGCGGCCACGCCCGCCCGCGGAGTTCGAGCCACGGGTGAACAACCGATCCAGGTTGTGGATGGTCCCCGAGTGGATGACGGCGTAGGTCAGACATGGGCTTCTGGGGGATCGTGGCGTTCTCGCCGTGGACGGGCCAGCTCGGCGCGCTTCTCACGGAATCGTTCGGCGGCGAGGTGGACGCCGACTGGGTCGAAGCCTCGGGGTGGCGCTTCGTCTCGGTGCATGGCGCCCACGTGCCGGAGGCGAGCGAGGTCCGTCGCCTGGCAGAGGAGATCGGGTCGACCCTCGTGTGCGCCTACGTCGCCGACAGCGATGTCGCCTGGGTGCAGTGGCAGCCACCGGGGTCCGACGCGATAGCCCTGACCGTGAATCCCGACGAGGCCGACGCGTACGGGTTGGACGTCGAGACGTTCGACGACGCCACCCTGGCGGCCACTCTCCCCGTGCCGCCCGAGGCCGTCCCCCGTGTGCAGGCCGTGCTCTCGGCCGACTACGGGTTCGCCGAGGACGGGGTGCTCGCCCTCGCGTGTGCAGTCGGGCTGATCGACGCGGACCGGCTTCGCGAGCTGGCTGTCGGCGATCTGGAGCCATAGCCCTGGCATCCGGGGCGCGCCCGGCGGGCGTGCCGCGTCGGTTCAGGCCAGGCCGAGGTAGGCGTCGAGGCCGATGGTGAGGCCGGGCCTGGTCGCGACGGTGCGGACGCCGAGCAGCACGCCCGGGACGAAGGACGCCACGTCGAAGGTGTCGTGGCGCAGGGTGAGGGTCTCGCCGGGGCCGCCGAGCAGCACCTCCTGGTGCGACACCAGGCCGCGCAGCCGCACGGCGTGCACGGGGACGCCGTCGACGCTGGCTCCCCGCGCGCCTTCGAGGGCCGAGGTGGTCGCGTCGGGCATGGGCCCGAGCCCTGCGTCCCGGCGCGCGGCCGCCACGGCGCGCGCGGTCGCCTGCGCGGTGCCCGAGGGCGCGTCGGCCTTCGTCGGGTGGTGCAGCTCGACCACCTCGACGGACTCGAAGTAGGGCGCCGCCATCGCGGCGAAGCGCATCATGAGCACCGCCCCGATGCCGAAGTTGGGGGCGACCAGCACGCCGGTGCCGGGCGAGGCCTCCAGCCAGGTGCGCACGCGGGCGTAGCGCTCGTCGTCCCACCCGGTGGTGCCCACGACGGCGTGGATGCCGTGGCCCACCAGGAACTCGACGTCGTCCATCACTGCTGCGGGGTGGGTGAAGTCGACGACGACCTCGCAGCCGGCGTCGGTCAGGGCCTCGAGCCGGTCGTCCTTGTCGATGGCCACTGCGAGCTCGAGGTC
The DNA here is from genome assembly GCA_016125335.1 of Frankiales bacterium. Classification (NCBI taxonomy): domain Bacteria; kingdom Bacillati; phylum Actinomycetota; class Actinomycetes; order Frankiales; species Frankiales bacterium. The sequence goes on along the minus strand of WGLY01000027.1, from coordinate 24,719 downwards.
GTCCGCGGCGTCCACCGCCGCGGCCACCACCGAGCCGACGCGCCCGCGGGCACCGATCACACCGACGCGCACGGTCATGGCGTTCCTCTCAGGCGACGGCGGTGGAGAAGTCGCGGTCGGCGTCGAAGGGCCCGATCACCGCGAGGGTGGGCGTGACCTCGAGCAGCGACCCGGCCACGTCCTTGACGTCGTCGACGGTCACGTCGTCGATGGCCGCCAGCACGTCGGCGGTGGACCACAGCTCGCCCGTGAGCAGCTCGGCCTTGCCGATGCGCGACATCCGCGACCCGGTGTCCTCCAGGCCCAGCACGAGTCCGCCGCGCATCTGGCCCTTGCCGCGCTCGAGCTCCTCCACGGTGAGACCGTGCGCGGCCACCTTCACGAGCTCGTCGCGGCACACCGCGAGGACGTCGTCGACCTTCTTGGGCATGCAGCCGGCGTAGACGCCGAACTGCCCGGTGTCGGCGTAGTGGGAGGCGAACGAGAACACGGAGTAGGCCAGCCCGCGCTTCTCGCGGATCTCCTGGAACAGCCGGCTGCTCATGCCACCGCCGAGCGCGGAGTTGAGCACGCTCAGCGCGAAGCGCCGCTCGTCGTCGCGGGCGAGGCCGGGCACGCCGAGCACGACGTTGGCCTGCTCGGTGGTCTTGGTGAGCACGCGGACGTCGCCGGCGCCGCGGGTGCGGAACTCCCCCGCGCGCGGCAGGGCCGGCACCGCGTCGCCCTCGAGCAGGCCGGCATCGCCGAACGCCCGCCGCACGAGCCGCACGACGGTGGTGTGGTCGACGTTGCCCGCCGCCGACACGACCATGTTCTCGGGGCGGTAGCGGCGCTGGTAGAAGGTGCGGATCGCCCGCGGCGTGATCGACTCGATCGTCTCGACGGTCCCCAGGATCGGCCGGCCCAGCGGGGTCTTGCCGAACATGGCGTCGGCGAACTCCTCGTGCACGAGGTCGCCGGGGTCGTCGTCGCGCATCGCGATCTCCTCCAGGATCACGTCGCGCTCGGAGTCGACGTCGGAGGGGCGCAGCAGCGCGGAGGTGACCAGGTCGCTCACGACGTCGACCGCGAGCGGCAGGTCGACGTCGAGCACCCGGGCGTAGAAGCAGGTGTACTCCTTGGAGGTGAAGGCGTTCATCTCGCCGCCGACCGCGTCGATCGCGGCGGAGATGTCGAGCGCGGAGCGACGCTCGGTGCCCTTGAACAGCAGGTGCTCGAGGTAGTGCGCGGCACCGGCCTGCGCCGGCGACTCGTCGCGCGAGCCGACGCCGACCCAGATCCCGAAGGCGGCCGAGCGCACGCCGGGCAGGCTCTCGGTGACGACCCGCAGCCCGCCGGGCAGCACGGTGCGCCGCACCCGGGCGCCGTCCTCGACGAGCAGGGTGCGGGTGGAGCCGGACTTCTGGTCGCGCGCTCCGGGCACCCGGCGGTGCCGGGTGCCCGGAGCGGAGGTGCGCAGCGGCATCGACGTCGTCAGGCGTCGACGGTCTCGTCGGCGGCCTCGGCCGGCGCGTCGGCCGGGGCAGAGGCGCCGTCCTCCTCGACCGGCGTCAGCGACAGCTTGCCGCGGGAGTCGATCTCGGAGATCTCGACGAGCACCTTCTGCCCGATCGACACCACGTCGTCGACGTTCTCCACCCGCTTGCCGCCCGCGAGCGCGCGCAGCTTGGAGATGTGCAGCAGGCCGTCCTTGCCCGGCATGAGCGACACGAAGGCGCCGAACGTCGTGGTCTTCACGACGGTGCCCAGGTAGCGCTCGCCGACCTCCGGCATGTGCGGGTTGGCGATGGCGTTGATCTGCGCCCGGGCGGCCTCGGCCTTGGGGCCGTCGGTCGCGCCGATGTAGATCGTGCCGTCGTCCTGGATGGTGATCTCGGCGCCGGTCTCGTCCTGGATCTGATTGATCATCTTGCCCTTCGGGCCGATGACCTCTCCGATCTTGTCCACCGGGATCTGGATCGTGATGATCCGCGGCGCGAACGGCGACATCTCGTCGGGGGCGTCGATCGCCTCCAGCATGACGTCGAGGATCGCCAGGCGCGCGTCGCGGGCCTGGGTCAGCGCGCCGCCGAGCACCGAGGCGGGGATTCCGTCGAGCTTGGTGTCGAGCTGGAGCGCCGTGACGAACTCGCGCGTGCCGGCGACCTTGAAGTCCATGTCGCCGTACGCGTCCTCGGCCCCGAGGATGTCGGTGAGGGTGACGTACTGCGTCGACCCGTCGACCTCGTCGGAGATGAGGCCCATCGCGATGCCCGCGACGGGCGCCTTGAGCGGGACACCGGCGTTGAGCAGCGACATGGTCGAGGCACAGACCGAGCCCATGGACGTCGAGCCGTTGGAGCCGAGGGCCTCGGACACCTGGCGGATCGCGTAGGGGAACTCGTCCTTGGTCGGGAGCACCGGCACGAGGGCGCGCTCGGCGAGCGCGCCGTGGCCGATCTCGCGGCGCTTGGGCGAGCCCACGCGACCGGTCTCGCCGGTGCTGTAGGGCGGGAAGTTGTAGTTGTGCATGTAGCGCTTGCGCGTCTCGGGCGAGAGCGTGTCGAGCTGCTGCTCCATGCGGAGCATGTTCAGCGTCGAGACGCCGAGGATCTGCGTCTCGCCGCGCTCGAACAGCGCCGAGCCGTGCGCCCGCGGGACGACGTCGACCTCGGCCGACAGCGTGCGGATGTCGGTGAGGCCGCGGCCGTCGATGCGCACCTTGTCGCGCAGCACCCGCTGGCGCACGAGCTTCTTGGTCAGCGACCGCAGCGCGGCGCCGATCTCCTTCTCGCGGCCCTCGAACTGGCCGGCGAGCCGCTCGGCGGCCAGACCCTTGACGCGGTCGAGCTCGGCCTCGCGCTCCTGCTTGCCGGCGATCGTGAGCGCTGCGGCGAGCTCGTCGGTGACGGCACCGGCGACGGCGTCGAAGGCGTCGGGCTGGTAGTCCGGGAACAGCGGGAACTCCGCGGTCTCCTTGGTGGACTTGGCGGCCAGCTCGCTCTGCGCCTCGCACAGCACGCGGATGAACTTCTTGGACGCCTCGAGGCCCTGGGCGACGACCTCCTCGGTGGGCGCCGTGGCGCCGCCGCGGACGAGCTCGATCGTCTGGCTGGTGGCCTCGGCCTCGACCATCATGATCGCGACGTCGTCGCCGACGACCCGGCCCGCGACGACCATGTCGAACACGGCCTCCTCGAGCTGGCTGTGGGTCGGGAACGCCACCCACTGGCCGCGGATGAGCGCCACCCGCACGCCGCCGATGGGGCCGCTGAAGGGCAGGCCGGCGATCTGGGTCGACATGGAGGCGGCGTTGATCGCGACCACGTCGTAGAGGTGGTCGGGGTTGAGCGACATCACCGTGATGACGACCTGGATCTCGTTGCGCAGGCCCTTGACGAACGAGGGGCGCAGCGGACGGTCGATGAGCCGGCAGGTGAGGATCGCGTCCTCGCTGGGGCGGCCCTCGCGGCGGAAGAACGAGCCGGGGATGCGGCCCACGGCGTACATCCGCTCCTCGACGTCGATCGTGAGCGGGAAGAAGTCGAACTGGTCCTTGGGGTGCTTGCCGGCGCTGGTGGCCGACAGCAGCATCGTGTCGTCGTCGAGATAGGCGACGGCGGAGCCGGCGGCCTGCTGGGCCAGGCGGCCCATCTCGAAGCGGATCGTGCGGGTGCCGAAGCTGCCGTTGTCGATGACGGCTTCGGACGAGTGGATCTCGGGACCCTCCACGGGTGCCCTCCTCGTGTGTCGTGGGACGACGAGGAGCGAGCGCGGGAGAACCCACCTGTCGGCAGGAGGCCGGTCTTCGATCGAAGCACCCGGGCGGCGGGCCGCTCCCGCTCCTGCGCGGAGGGCGACGTGCCCGGGCACCACTACCGAGGACCGACGACGAGTCGGGCGTCTCCGGGGCGTCCGCCCCTAGTCCGTCCCTGTGGTGCGCGGCTGGTGTGGCCAGCCGCGGGACTGTTCAGTTGTACGGGCCGTGGCCCGGGGCGCTCGGCCCCGCGGACGTTCTACCGCAGGCACGGAGCGTTCGAGGGGAGCGACGCGGCCGGTGCCGGTCACTCCCCTCGGTGTCGCTAGCGGCGGATCCCGAGTCGCTCGATGATCGCGCGGTAGCGGCTGATGTCCTTCTTGGTCAGGTACTGGAGCAGCCGACGGCGCTGCCCGACCAGCAGCAGCAGCCCGCGGCGGCTGTGGTGGTCGTGCTTGTGCGTCTTGAGGTGCTCCGTGAGGTCGTTGATGCGCCGGGTGAGCAGCGCGATCTGGACCTCCGGGGAGCCGGTGTCACCCTCGGAGAGGGCGTACTCGGCGATGATCGCGTTCTTGGTCGCGGTGTCGAGCGACATGCGGGGGTGTCCTTCAGGGCGCGTCGCGGGCGGCGCGGAACTGCGCCGACCCTGGGAAGTCGCGAACCGCAGGGCGCCCTGCCCCGCAGCCGTCGGGTGCAGACTACCAGCGGGCCGCCGACGGCCCAAAACGAGCGCGAGCAGCGTCTGCGCTGGTCAGGGGCCGGTCGGCCGCGCCACGGGCGGCTCGGCGAGCAGCAGCCGGGCGCTGTCGACGTCGCGGGCCATCTGCGCGGTGAGCGCGAGGGCGGCGTCGTCGCCGCTGAAGGTGAGCTGGCCGCGGATCCGGGCCACGAAGTCCAGGGCCACGTGCGCGCCGTAGAGGTCGAGGTCGTCGCGGTCGAGCACGTGTGCCTCCACGCGGCGCTCGCGCCCGCCGAAGGTCGGGTTGGTGCCCACGCTCACCGCGGCCGGCAGCCGCACGGCGTGCTCGGTGTACGGCGCCACGACGAGCCAGGCGGCGTAGACGCCGTCGGCCGGCACGGCCGCGTGGGGGGTGGTGGCGAGGTTGGCGGTGGGGTAGCCGAGCTCGCGGCCGCGCTTGTCGCCGTGCACGACGCTGCCCTCGACGCGGTGCGGCCGCAGCAGGCTGTAGGCCGCCTGGGCCACGTCGCCGGCCCGGATCAGCCCCCGCACGTAGGTGGACGACCAGACGCCGCCCTCCCCTGCCACCAGCGGGGCGGCGTCGACGACGAAGCCGCGCTCGGCGCCGAGGTCGGCCAGGGTCTCGGTGTCGCCCGCGGCGCGGTGCCCGAAGCGGAAGTTGTCGCCCACGACGACGGCCAGCGCGTGGAACCGCTCGACGATCACCTGCTCCACGAACTCCTCGGGGCTCAGCGCGGCGAGCTCGAGGGTGAAGGGCAGCACGCAGACGGCGTCGACGCCGAGCTCGGCGAGCAGCGCGCAGCGCTGGTCGACCGTGGACAGCAGCGCCGGGTGGGTCCCCGGGCGCACCACCTCGTCCGGGTGCGGGTCGAACGTGACGACCACGACGGGGGCGCCGAGCTCGCGGCCGTGCGCGACCGCTCGCCCGATCACCTGCCGATGCCCGTAGTGGACGCCGTCGAACACGCCGATCGCGACGACCGACCGGGGCTGGTCGTCCGGCACGTCCTCCAGTCCCTGCCAGCGCTGCACGGCGCACAGCCTGCCAGGGCCCGAGCACGGCTCGCGCACCGGATAGCCGGCGCGGGGCTAGCCCCGAGCACGCCGGCCGGTGTCGCGGCGCCGCTCAGGCGAACACGACGCGGTAGGCCAGGGTCGGGCCGGAGACGTCGGCGAGCGCGAGCACGGCGCCGTCGGGGCCCAGCACCCCCACGGGGCCCACGGCCCCGCCCACTGGGTCGGGCGCGGGGATGCGCACCCCGTGGAGCACGAGCCGCACCTGCTCCTTCCCCACCGTGACGGTGGGGAAGGCCGAGCGCACGACGTCGTCGAGCGGGAGCACGACCGGGTCGGCCTCGAGCTCGTCGAGGGTGCGCGCGGCGGACAGGTCGAACGGCCCTACGCGGGTGCGGCGCAGCGAGGTGAGGTGCCCGCCCACCCCGAGGGCCTCGCCGAGGTCGCGGGCCAGCGCGCGCACGTACGTGCCCGAGCTGCACTCCACGTGCACGTCGAGGTCGAGGACGCCGAGGCCGGCCACGGTGTCGCGGCGCGCCGCGACCACGTCGAGCCGCGACACCGTGACCTCGCGCGCCGGCAGCTCGACGTCCTCCCCCGCGCGCACGCGGGCGTAGGAGCGCACGCCGTCGACCTTCACGGCGCTGACGGCGGAGGGCCGCTGCCGGATCCGGCCGCGCAGCGCGGGCAGCGCGGCCTCGACGTCGGCGTCGAGCACGCCGGAGGCGTCGGACCGGGCGAGCACCTCGCCCTCGACGTCGTCGGTGACCGTGGCGGCGCCGAGGCGCACCGTGGCGTCGTAGGCCTTGTCGACCAGCGCGAGGTGCCCGAGCAGCCGCGTGGCCCGCTCGACGCCGAGCAGCAGCACGCCGGTCGCCATCGGGTCGAGCGTGCCGGCGTGCCCGACCTTGCGCGTGCCCAGGGCGCGGCGCACCGCGCCCACGACGTCGTGGCTGGTCATCCCCGCCGGCTTGTCGAGCACGACGAGGCCGTCGGGTGCGGTGCGCGGGCGCGGGCCCCTGGCCATCGGTCAGCCCGGCAGGTGGGGGGCGGCGGCGAGCCGCTCGCGGACGGCGTGGAGCACCTCGCGGGGGCCGCCGTCGCCGGTGAACCCGGCCGCGAACCGGTGCCCGCCGCCGCCGAGCGCGGTGGCGACGGCAGCGACGTCGACGCGCCCCTTGCTGCGCATGCTCACCCGCCAGGCGCCGGTGTCGTCCTGCTTGAGCACGCAGGCCACCTCCGCCTCCGTGGCGATGCGCAGGACGTCGATCACCCGCTCCACGGCGTCGAGCGGGAGGTCGAGCGCGGCGCGGTCGAGGTCGGAGACGACCGTCCACACGAACCCGAGGCCGCCGACCGCGGTCTCCTCGAGCACCGCCTTGTCGAGCGCGCCGCCGAGCAGCCGCAGCGCGGCGAACGGCTCGTCGTCGTAGATGAGCCGGGCGACGTGGTCGTGGCGCATCCCCGTGCCGAGCAGCCGCGCCGCCACCAGGTGGGTGGCCGAGGTGGTGCCGGCGTACTTGAACGAGCCGGTGTCGGTGACCAGGCCCGCGTACACCGCGGTGGCGATGTCGACGTCGAGCTCCACGCCCAGCCGGTCGACGAGCTCGAGCGCCAGCACGGCGGTGGCCGGCGCCGCGACGTCGACCACGTGCACGTGGCCGAAGCCGGTGTAGGAGGCGTGGTGGTCGATCGCGACGAAGGTGCGCGCCCGCTCGGCGGCGGCGCGCAGGACGCCGAGCCGCTCGATGGAGCTGACGTCGAAGGTGGCCACCACCGGGCGGTCGCCGACGGAGTCCGGGGCGACGAGCAGGTGCTGGCCGGGCAGCGTCCGCAGCACCCGAGGGACGGCGAAGGGCTCGTCGCCGAAGGACACGGCGACGTCGACGCCGAGCCGCTCCAGCGCGATCCCGGTGGCCAGGGCCGAGCCGAGCGCGTCGGCGTCCGGGGCGACGTGGGCGAGCAGCAGCACCGGGCCGCCGCCGGACAGCGCCGCGACGGCGGCGTCCCAGTCCGCGGCAGCGGGGGCGGTGGACCAGGTCACGCGCGGGGCCCGTCGACCAGCGAGTCCTCGGGCTCCTCCTCGTCGAGCTCGTCCGCGCGCGGCCGGCGGTAGGGGTCCGCCTCGCCCGCGTAGCTCGCGCGGGCGGCCCGCTCGTGCACCTCGGCGTCGGCCGCCGCGGCCTGGTGCAGCAGGTCCTCGATGGCCAGGGCGTTCTCGGGCACGGCGTCCGCGACGAACGCGAGCGTGGGGGTGAAGCGGACGCCGGTCTGCCGGCCGATCTCGCTGCGCAGCACGCCGCGGGCGCTCTCGAGCGCGGCCGCGGTCGCGGCCTTCTCCTCGTCGGTGCCGTAGACGGTGTAGTACACCGTGGCGTCGTGCAGGTCGCCGGTGACCCGGGCGTCGGTGATGGTCACGAAGCCCAGCCGGGGGTCCTTGATCCGCTGCTCGAGCATCTCGGCGACGATCACCTTGATCCGGTCGGCGAGCTTGCGGGCGCGGGCCGGGTCGGCCATGGCGTCGTCCTCTCCTCGGCGGACCGACCGGGGCGGGCCGGTCCGGCGGTGGCGGGGTCGCGGGCTGTCCGCGCCCCGGTCCGTGCTGGGTGCTGGTGCTGTGCGCTAGTCGTCGTCGGTGTCGCGCAGCGTGCGCCGCGCGCTGAGCAGCTCGAGCTCGGGCCGGGCCGCCACGGCGCGCTCGCACGAGTCGAGCAGGTGGGTGCAGCGCGCCGGGTCGGCGCCCACCACCGCGACGCCGATGAGCGAGCGCCGGTGCAGGTCGTGCATGCCCACCTCCGCCACGGTGACCTCGAAGCGGCGGCGCAGGTCGGCCACCACGGGCCGGACCAGGCCGCGCCTCTCCTTGAGCGAGTGCACGTCGCCCAGGAGGACGTCGAGCTCGAGGGTGCCCACGAACATCGACGTCCTCCCGGCGTGCGACTGGTCAGACGCGCGGCTTCTCGCGCATCTCGAAGGTCTCGATCACGTCGTCGACCTTGATGTCGTTGAACGACCCCAGGCCGATACCGCACTCGAAGCCCTCGCGGACCTCCGTGGCGTCGTCCTTGAACCGGCGCAGCGACTCGATGCTGAGGTTCTCCGCCACCACCGCGCCGTCGCGCACGAGGCGCGCCTTGGCGTTGCGGCGGATGAGGCCGGACCGGACGAGGCAGCCGGCGATGTTGCCGAACTTGCTCGAGCGGAACACCTCGCGCACCTCGGCGCTGCCGAGCGCGACCTCCTCGTACTCGGGCTTGAGCATGCCCTTGAGCGCCGCCTCGACCTCGTCGATGGCCTGGTAGATCACCGTGTAGTAGCGGACGTCGACCCGCTCGCGGTCGATGATGTCCTGCACCCGCTCGGCCGGCCGGGCGTTGAAGCCGATGATCACGGCGTCCGACGCGACCGCGAGGTTGACGTCGTTCTGCGTGATCGCGCCGACGCCGCGGTCGATGACCCGCAAGCTGACCTCGTCGCTGACCTCGATGGCCATGAGGGCCGACTCCAGCGCCTCGACCGAGCCCGACACGTCGCCCTTGAGGATGAGCTTGAGCTCCTCGACCTCGCCGCGCTCGAGCGACTTGAGGAAGTCCTCCAGCGTGCGGCGGCCGCGCGCCTGCGCCAGTGCCGCGTTGCGCTCGCGCGCCGCGCGGGTGGTGGCGATCTGACGGGCGGTGCGATCGTCCTCGACGACGAGGAAGTTGTCGCCCGCGCCCGGCACGGCGGTGAGGCCGAGCACCTGGACAGGACGCGCCGGCGGCGCCTCGGTGAGGGTGTTGCCGAACTCGTCGAGCATCGCGCGGACGCGGCCGTAGGCATCCCCGACGACGATCGAGTCGCCCGGGTGCAGGGTGCCGCGCTGGACGAGCACCGTCGCGACGGGGCCGCGGCCCCGGTCGAGGTGGGCCTCGATCGACACGCCCTGCGCGTCCTGGTGCGGGTTGGCCCGCAGGTCCAGGGCGGCGTCGGCGGTGAGCAGGACGGCCGCGAGGAGGTCCTCGATGCCCATGCCCTCCCGCGCGGAGACGTCGACGAACATCGTGTCGCCGCCGTACTCCTCGGGGACCAGGCCGTACTCGGTGAGCTGGCCGCGCACCTTGGCCGGGTCGGCGCCCTCCTTGTCGATCTTGTTGACCGCCACCACGATCGGGACGTCGGCCGCCTTGGCGTGGTTGAGCGCCTCGATCGTCTGCGGCTTCACGCCGTCGTCGGCCGCCACCACGAGGATCGCGATGTCGGTGACCTGGGCACCGCGGGCACGCATGGCGGTGAACGCCTCGTGGCCCGGGGTGTCGATGAAGGTGATCGCGCGCGGCTCCTCGTCGCCCACCCGTGCCTGCACCTGGTAGGCGCCGATGTGCTGCGTGATGCCGCCGGCCTCCTTCGCCACCACGTTGGTGTTGCGGATGGCGTCGAGCAGGCGGGTCTTGCCGTGGTCGACGTGGCCCATGACCGTGACGACCGGCGGACGGGTCTCGAGGTCGCTCTCGTCGCCCTCGTCCTCGCCGAACTCGAGGTCGAAGCTCTCGAGCAGCTCGCGGTCCTCGTCCTCCGGGCTGATGATCTGGACGTCGAAGTTGAGCTCGGTGCCCAGCAGCACCAGGGCGTCGTCGGACAGCGACTGCGTGGCCGTGACCATCTCGCCGAGCTTGAACATGACCGTGACGAGGACGCCGGCGGGCACGTTGATCTTGTCGGAGAAGTCGGTCAGCGAGGAGCCGCGGGCGAGGCGGACGACCTCGCCGTTGCCCATGGGACGGATCTCGCCGCCCATGGACGGGGCCGACATGTTGTCGAACTCCTGGCGCTTGGCCCGCTTGCTCTTGCGGCCGCGCGCGGGCTTGCCGCCGGGACGGCCGAAGGCGCCCGCGGTGGTGCCGCGCCCGCCGGGGCCGGGACGGCCGGAGAAGCCGCCGGGGCGCGGGGCGCCGTAGCCACCCCCGCCGCCACCGCCGCCACCGGGGCCGCCGAAGCCGCCACCGGGACGACCGCCGGGGCCGCCGGGGCGACCGCCGCCGGGACGGGCCCCGGGGCCGCCGGAGCGACCGCCGGGCGCTCCCGGGCGCGCGCCCGGACCGGCCGGGCGCATGCCGGGCATCATCCCGGGGTTGGGGCGCGGGGCGCCGGGGACGCCGCCCGGGCGCGGGACCGGCCGCGGGGCGCCGGGCACGCCGGAGGGGCGCTCGGTGCTGCGGTCGGTGAAGGGGTTGTTGCCCGGACGCGGCGCGCGCGGGGCGCCCGGTGCGGGGGCCGCGGGCCGGGGCGGGGCCTCGGCGCTGCGGTCGGTGAAGGGGTTGTTGCCCGGACGCGGCGCGCGCGGCGCGGCCGGTGCCGGTGCGGCCGGCGCGGGTGCCGCGGAGGCCGCCGGAGCAGCCGGCACGGGCGCGGGCGCGGGAGCCGCCGGGGCGGGCGCGGCGGGGGCCGCCGCCACCACGGGCTCGGGGGCCGGGGCCGCCGGTGCGGGGGCCGCGGGCGCCGGCTTGGGCGCCGCCTTCTTCGCCGGTGCCGCGGGTGCGGCCGGCGCGTCGGGGAACGCCTCGCGCAGGCGCCGCACGACGGGGGGCTCGATCGTGGAGCTCGCCGAACGGACGAACTCACCCATTTCCTGGAGCTTGGCCACGACGACCTTGCTCTCGACTCCGAGCTCCTTCGCGAGCTCGTAGACCCGGACCTTCGACACAGTTCTCCTGGTTCTCGGTCCGGGGCGTGGTCGACCCGGACCTCTTAGACGTGCACGGACACGCTCATCGCTGGGCGTTCATCGGGTGCTCATGTCCTCGTCGCTCCTGGGGACGCGGGCGGATGGGGGTGGTGCGGTGGTGCCCTGCCGACGCTCGATCTCGGCGCGCACCGCGGTGTCGTCGAGCGGTCCCGGGACCCGCAGGGCCCTCGGCAGCGCCCGCCGGCGTACGGCGAGGTCGAGACAGGCCGGATCGGGGTGCAGCCATGCCCCCCGGCCGGCGATGCGCGCCCGCGGGTCGGGGACGAGGACGCCCTCGACCACGACGACGCGCACCAGGTCGGGTCGGCCGCCTCTGCCCCGGCATCCGACGCAGGTGCGCACCGGGGTGCGCGCCTCGGCACGGGGGGCCGGGCGACCGGCCGCCGTCGAGTCTACCCCGCCGAGGGCGCCGTCCCGGACGCTCACGTCCCCGCGTCGGGCGAGGGGGCGGACGGCGCCCCGCCGCCCTCGGCCGCGGCCGGGGGCGCCGCGGGCTGCTCGGCCGGGGCGGTGTCGGACCGGATGTCGATGCGCCAGCCGGTCAGGCGGGCCGCGAGGCGGGCGTTCTGCCCCTCCTTGCCGATGGCCAGCGAGAGCTGGTAGTCCGGCACGACGACGCGCGCCGCGCGGGCGGCCTCGTCGACCACGGTCACCGACGTCACCCGGGCCGGCGAGAGGGCGTAGCCCACCATCTCGGCGGGGTCGTCGGACCAGTCGACGATGTCGATCTTCTCGCCGTGCAGCTCGGTCATCACCGCGCGCACCCGCTGGCCCATCGGACCGATGCAGGCGCCCTTGGCGTTGAGCCCCTCGACGGTGGAGTGCACGGCGATCTTGGTGCGGTGACCAGCCTCCCGCGCGATCGCCATGATCTGCACGGAGCCGTCGGCGATCTCGGGCACCTCGAGCGCGAACAGCGACTTCACCAGGTTGGGGTGGGTGCGGCTGAGCGTCACCCGCGGCCCGCGCGGGGTCTTGGCGATGGACACCACGTGGCACTTGAGCCGCGTGCCGTGGGCGTAGCGCTCGCCGGGCACCTGCTCCTGCGGCGGCAGCACGGCCTCCACCTTGCCGAGGTCGACCAGCACCGTCCGCGGGTCGTTGCCCTGCTGGACGATGCCCGAGACCAGGTCGCCCTCCGTGCCGGCGAACTCGCCGAACGTCGCCTCGTCCTCGGCCTCGCGCAGGCGCTGGAGGATCACCTGCCGGGCCGTCGTGGCGGCCACGCGGCCGAACCCGGACGGGGTGTCGTCGTACTCGCGCCCGGGCGTGCCGTCCTCGCCGGGCGCCTCGCGCGCCCACACCGTGACGTGGCCGGTCTTGCGGTCGAGCTCCACGCGCGCCTGGGCGGCCGAGCCCTCCGTGCGGTGGTACGCCAGCAGCAGCGCCTGCTCGAGGGTCTGCACGACGACGTCGTAGCTCAGCTCCTTCTCGCGCACCAGGGCGCGCAGCGCGGAGACGTCGATGTCCATGGTCAGTCCTCGTCCTCGTCGGGGGTGTCGGCGGCGGCGCCGCCCGAGGCGGCCCCGGCGTCCTGGGTGTCGCCGGTGTCTTCGGTGTCGTCGGTGTCGTCCGGCTCGTCGGCGGCGGCGCGGGTGAACTCCACCTGGACCACGGCCCGGGTCACCGACGCGAGGGGCAGGACGACCTGGCGCGTGCGGCCCTTCTCGGCCACCTCGAGCGTCACCTCGTCGTCCGTGGCGGCGGCCACCCGCCCGGTGGTGCGGCGGCCGGAGTCGTGGGTGGCCTCCACGAGGCGGCCCAGCGCCCGGCGCCAGTGCCGCGGCAGGGTCAGCGGCCGCTCGACGCCGGGCGAGGACACCTCGAGGGTGTAGGGCTCGTCGCCGAGCACGTCGCTGGAGTCGAGGGCCTCCGACACGGCCTGCGAGGCGGCGGCCACCTGGTCGAGGCTCACCCCGCCGTCGGTGTCCACGAGCACCCGCAGCACGAGCCGGCGGCCCACCGTGCGCAGCTCGACGTCCTCGAGGTCGAGGCCGGCGCCGCCGACGACGGGGGTCAGCAGCGCGACGACGGCGTCGCGGCGGTCGGCGCCGCCGCGGGCGGCCGAGGAGGAGGAGCGACCCGATCGGGCCGGGGCGGACGGACGGCGGCCGGAGGGCTCCGGGGGCCGACGGCCCTTCGGGGGTCGGGCGGACATCTCGCCTCCTGTGGCACGGCCGGCCGGTGACCGCGTGCTGTGCTGTTGTGGTCGCTCAGTTGTCGGGGCCAGCCTACCCGCGACCGCGGCCGGCCCCGGGCGCGTCACGGCACGTCCGGGCCGCAGGCCGGGGAGCGCGCCGCGTCGTGAGAGCCTGTCCGTCGTGCCCGTCCCCCCTCCCCCGGCCGGCTCCCCGGCCCCTCCTGTCACGCGCCGCGCGCTGCTGCGCGCCGCGGGCGCGGTCGCCGTGGGCGCGGGCCTGGCGGCGTGCACGACGGCGTCGAACGGGTCGCCGTCGGCCTCCTCCGGCAGCATCACGGCCTCGCCCGGGGGGCCGGACGACCCCGACGCGGCCCTGCGGCTGGAGGTCTCGGCCGACGAGCAGCAGCTGAGCGCGCTCTACGACGCGCTCGTGCCGAAGGCGCCCGCCGCGCTGCGCGCGCAGCTGACCCAGCTCGGCACGCGGCACACGGCCTACCGGGACGCCGTCTCGCCGGGCGCCGCGGTCTCCCCTGCGAGCCCCGGGCCGCTGCCCTCCGCGGTGGACGCCGTGACGCGCCTGCGCCGGGCCGAGACCGCCGCGGCCAGGGCCCGGGCCGCGCAGTCCGTGCGGGCGCAGGACCCCGAGCTCGCCCGCGTGCTGGTGCTGGCGGGCACCGGGGCCGCGGCAGCCGCCGAGAAGCTGCGGACGGTCGGGTCGTGAGCGAGGTCGACGCCGCTGCGGTGGTCCTCGCCGGCGAGCAGGCCGCGGTGTACGCCTACGGGCTCGTGGCGGCCCGGCTGACCGGCAGCGAGGAGCAGCGCGCCCTGGCCGCGATGGCCGACCACCGGGCGCAGCGCGACCGGCTGCGCGCCCGCATCACCGCCCTCGGCGGCACCCCGCCCGCGGGCGCCGCGGCGTACACCCCGCCGTTCGAGGTGGTCGACGCCGGCACCGCCCGGCGCCTCGCCGCGCTCGTGGAGGACCGGCTGGCCGGGCAGTGGGCCGGCCTGGCCGCGCAGTCGACCGGGCGATCGCGCTCGGACGGCGCGCTGGTGGCCCAGGCCTGCGCCGTGCGCTCGGTGTCGTGGGGCGGCCCCGCCCCAGTGTGGAGCGGCAGCCGCTGACGGCCTCAGCCGTGGAGGACGTCGTAGGCCAGCTTGAGCAGCAGCACGCCGACGACGACCAGGAACACGACGCGCACGAACGCCGAGCCGCGGCGCACGGCGGTGCGGGCGCCGAGCACCCCGCCGACGAGGTTCGCGGCGCCCATCGTGAGCCCGAGCGCCCAGAGCACGTGGCCGCCGAGGCCGAACACGATCAGGGCCGCGAGGTTGGTGGCCACGTTCACGACCTTGGCGATCGCCGAGGCGTTGAGGAACGAGTAGCCGAGCAGCGCCACGAGGCCGAACACGAGGAACGTCCCCGTGCCGGGCCCGAACACGCCGTCGTAGAGCCCGATCACCGCGCCCATGACGACGGCGGCGACCCGGTGCCTGCCGTGGTCCGGCGTGCCGTGCCAGCGCAGCGACTGCTCGTCGCCGAGGGCCGGGCGCACGAGGGTCCAGACCCCCACGACGACGAGCAGCACCAGGGCGAGCGGGCGGAAGAACGTGCCCGGCAGGTGCGTGGCCACGGCCGCCCCGGCCGCCGAGCCGAGGAAGGCGGCGCCCGCCATCGGGACCGCGGTGCCGAGGTCGGTCACGGCGGCGCGGCCGTAGGTGAGCGCGGCCGCGGACGTGCCGACGATCGACGACAGCTTGTTGGTGCCCAGCACCGTGGCGGGGGCCGCGTCGGGCAGGCCCACCAGCAGCGCCGGCAGCTGGATCAGCCCGCCGCCGCCCGAGACGGCGTCGACCCAGCCGGCCAGGCCCGCCGCGGCCACGAGGGCGACCAGGACGGCGGGCGCCACGCCGTAGAGGGACTCCACGTCAGGCGCGCAGCGCCGCGGAGTTCCACGCCCGCACGAGCGTCAGCACGTCGAGCAGGCGGTGCGCGACGCCGTCCGGCACCACGTCGACGGGTACCTGCTGGTGCAGCGGGATGTCGCTGTGCGGCACGAGGATCGCGCGCATGCCCACCTGCTGGGCCCCGTGGACGTCGTCCCACGGACGGTCGCCGACGAAGACGACCCGCGCCGGGTCGTCGCAGCCGACGGCCGCCAGGGCGGCGCGGAAGGAGTCGGCGTGCGGCTTGCCGGTCGGGGTCTCGCTGGTGAAGACCGCGCCGTCGACCAGGTGCAGGACGCCGTCGCGCTCGAGCACCGCCTCGTGGTGCTGCCGCGGCCACATCGTGTTGGACAGGATCCCGGTGCGCACGCCGTCGGCCCGCAGCGCCTGAAGCAGCGGCACGACGTCGGGGTCGGTGTAGGTGTGCGGGTCCCACGCCTCGAGGTAGGTCTGCAGCGCCTCGGCGTGCTGCCACGACTCGACGTCGATGCCGCACGCCGCGAACACGTCGTCGAGGTGGCCGGTGCCGTGGGCCCCGCCCGAGTCGCGCTGGCGGCGCCACAGCGACTCCTCGGCCTCGAACAGCCGCCGCGCGAGCTCGGCCCCGTGCACCGGGTCGTAGACCTGGGCGTAGGCGTACCACTGGGCCACGAGGTCGATCGAGTGCCAGGGCGTGAGGGTGCCGCCCCAGTCGAAGACGACCGCCTCGACCGGCGCCGCGGGCGTCATGCCGTGCAGACGCCGACGACGTGCGCCAGCGCGTCGCCCACCGCGACCTGCGTGCGCTCGCCGGTGGCGCGGTCCCTCACCTCGACCTCGCCGTCGGCGAGCCCCTTGCCCACGACGACGATGGTCGGGACCCCGATGAGCTCGGAGTCCTTGAACTTCACGCCCGGCGAGGCCTGGCGCCGGTCGTCGTAGAGCACGCGCAGGCCGGCGCGCTCGAGCTCGACGGCGAAGTCCTCGGCGAAGGTCCACACGGCGTCGTCCTTGCCCGTGGCGACGAGGTGGACGTCGGCCGGCGCGACCTCGCGCGGCCACCGCAGGCCGAGCTCGTCGTGGCTCTGCTCGGCGACGGCGGCCACGGCGCGCGAGACGCCGATGCCGTAGGAGCCCATGGTGACCGTGACCAGCTTGCCGTTCTCGTCGAGCACCTGGAGGTCGAGCGCCTTCGCGAACTTGCGGCCGAGCTGGAAGATGTGGCCGATCTCGATGCCGCGCGCCATCTCCAGCGCCGACCCGCAGCGCGGGCAGGCGTCGCCCGCGACCACCTCGGCGGCCTCGATGGTGCCGTCGGCGGTGAAGTCGCGGCCGGCGACGAGGTCGAACACGTGCCGCCCCGGCTCGTTGGCACCGGTGATCCAGCGCGTGCCCTCGACCACCCGCGGGTCGACGAGGTAGCGGATCGTCGACGCCGACGCCTCACCGAGCACCTGCGGGCCGATGTAGCCCTTCACCAGCTCCGGGTGGCGGGCCAGCTCGGCCTCGTCCATCGGCTCCGGCGCATCTGGGTGCAGCACGGCCTCGAGCCGCTTCATGTCGACCTCGCGGTCGCCCGGCAGGCCCACCACGAGCGGGTAGGAGGTGCCGTCCGGGCGGCGCACCGTGAGGACCACGTTCTTGAGCGTGTCGGCGGCGGTCCAGGCCCGGTCGGCCCGCGGGAGGTGGGCGTTCGCGTGCGCGACGAGGGTGTCGATGGTCGGGGTGTCCGGCGTGTCCTCGACATGGGCCGCGGGCGCGTCGTCGACCGGCTGCGCCGGCGGCACCGGCGTGACGACGGCCTCGACGTTGGCGGCGTAGTCGCCGGTGACGCAGCGGACGTAGGTGTCCTCGCCGTTCTCGGCCGTGGCGAGGAACTCCTCAGACGCCGAGCCGCCCATGGCGCCGGACATCGCCGAGACGATGACGTAGTCGAGCCCCATCCGGTCGAAGGTGCGGATGTAGGCGGCCCGGTGCTTGTCGTAGGAAACCTGGAGCCCGGCGTCGTCGACGTCGAAGGAGTAGCTGTCCTTCATGACGAACTCGCGCCCGCGCAGGATGCCGGCCCGCGGCCGCGCCTCGTCGCGGTACTTCGTCTGGATCTGGTAGAGCGCGAGCGGGAGGTCCTTGTAGGAGGAGTACTCGCCCTTGACCATGAGCGTGAACATCTCCTCGTGCGTCGGCCCGAGGAGGTAGTCGTTGCCGCGGCGGTCCTTGAGCCGGAAGATGCCGTCCCCGTACTCGGTCCAGCGGCCGGTCTCCTCGTAGGGCTCGCGCGGCAGCAGAGCCGGGAAGTGCACCTCCTGGAAGCCCGCGGCGTCCATCTCCTCGCGCACGATGCGCTCCACGTTGCGGAACACGTGGTAGCCCAGCGGCAGCCACGAGAAGATGCCCGGCGCCACGCGCCGCACGTAGCCGGCGCGGACGAGCAGCCGGTGGCTGGGGACCTCCGCGTCCGCCGGGTCCTCGCGCAGGGTGCGCAGGAACAGCGACGACATGCGGAGCAGCACGGTGATCTCCTCGGGTCGGGACGGATCCGCAGGATATCGGCCGGGACCGGTCCGGCTCGCACCCGTTCCGGCGGTGGTCCGCGACCCGACGCGGGGCGGCGTCGGCTCAGCCGGAGCCGGCGAGCTCGGTGCGCAGCGCCGGCACCCGGCCGAGGCTCGAGGTCCAGGCCAGCACCGTCGCCACGGCCAGCACCACGGCGCCGGCGAGGACCGCGGCGGGCGAGCCGTGGATCCCGGCGACCACACCGCCGAGCAGCGCGCCCGCCGGGCTGCCCAGGCCCCACGACAGCATCCGGCCCGTCGTGTTCACGCGGCCCTGCATGTCCTCCGGCGTCTCCTCCTGCCGGAAGTTGATGACGTTCATCACCGCGACGATGTCGGCGACGCCGAACAGGAACACGACGCTGACCGTGAGCCGCCAGTCGTGCGGCCACGGCAGCAGGAGCAGCAGCACCGACATGGAGGTCATCGCCACGAGGCTGATGCGCGCCGGCGAGTAGGGCGCGACGAACCGGCGCAGCCCGGTGCCCAGCAGACCGCCGAGGCTGAACGCGGCGAACACCGCGCCGAGCCGGGCGTCGCCCTGACGGATCCCCAGCTGCTGGTCGGCGAAGGGCACCAGCTGGCCCACGATCCCCCCGAGCGCGAACGACGTCGCGGTGCCGACGCCGGTCATCGCCCGCAGGGTGGGGTGCGACCACAGCCAGCGGACGCCGGTGAGCACGTCGTCGCGCAGCCGGTGGGTCAGCTCGCGCTCGACGGACAGGCTGCGCCGGATCGCCCGGATCAGCGCGGCCGAGGCCAGGAAGGTGAAGGCCTGCACCCAGTAGAGGCTTGACGGCGACACCACGGCCACCGAGAGGCCCACCAGGCCCGGGAGCGCGACGTCGAACACCTGCGCGGTGCCCCAGACCGCGGCGTTGGCCGCCGGGATCCGGTCGCGCCCCACGAGGGTGGGCACGGCTCCGAAGTTCGCGGAGTCGAAGAAGACGAACACGGTGCTCGAGACGAAGCCGGCGCCGATCACGTGGGCCACCGTGAGGTGGCCGAGGGCCGCGGCCACCGGCACCGTGAGCAGGACGAGCCCGTTGACGAGGTCGCAGGACACCATGAGCCGCTTGCGGTCCACGCGGTCGGAGAGCGCGCCGGCCACCAGCCCGAAGAGCAGGTAGGGCAGTCCCTCCGTGGCGGCGGTGACGCCGGTGAGCAGGGCCGAGCCGGACAGCGCGTAGACCAGGATCGGCGCGGCGACGTAGGTGACCGTGCCGCCGGCGTACGACACGAGCCGGCTCAGCCAGTAGCGCCACCAGTCGGGCTCGGCCCACAGGCTCCCGGGCGGACGACGGCGCAGCACCCGCACAGTGTCCCCGACGCCGGCCGCGGCCCCGGCACCGGTTTCCCGGGCGGGCGGCACCGGCTCAGAACAGGACGGTGGCGAACTCGCCGACGGTGCGGAAGCCGGCGGTCTCGTAGGCGCGACGGGCCACGGTGTTGAAGTCGTTGACGTACAGGCTCACCACGGGGCTGTGCTCGCGCCGGGCGAGCCGCACGACGGCGGCCATGCCGGGGGCGGCCAGCCCGCGGCCCCTCAGGTGCGGCGCCACCCACACCCCCTGCACCTGGCAGGCCTGGTGGCTCACGGCGCCGATCTCCGCCTTGAACACGATCTCGCCGTCGTCGATGCGGGCGTAGGCGCGGCCGAGCCGGACCAGCTCCGCGATGCGCGCGCGGTAGGCCTCCGCACCACCGCCGGCCAGGGGCGAGACGCCGACCTCCTCGGTGAACATGGCGACGCACGCCGGGATCAGCAGGTCGATCTCGTCCTCGCGGACCCGGCGGACCCCCGGATCGGCCCCGAGCTCCGAGTCGGTGTCGATCACCATGAGCGGCTGGTGCGCGCGGATCTCGCGCGCCGGCCCCCATGAGTCGGCCAGCCCCGGCCACATCGAGGTCACCTCGTAGGCCGGGCCCACGATGGAGGAGCAGCGCCGCCCGATGCGCCGGCACCGGTCGACGAACGCGGCGCGCGCCTCCGCGGTGGTCTCGACCGGCACCAGGTTGGCGCCCAGGTAGAGCAGCGAGACGAGCTCGCCGCCCTCGGACCAGCCCCACACCTCGCCGCCGAGGCGCCAGGGGTCGAGCCCGCTGGCGCGCACGCGCGAGGCCACGAAGCAGTGCGCCACGGGGTCGCGGTCGAGGACCCGCTGCGCCTGCGGCAGGTCGCGCGGGCTGAGCACCCGCAGGACGCCGGTCGTCGCGGTGGTCACGGGGAGCATCCTGCCCGACCCCGGCGGCGATGGGGCGCACCCACGCGAGGCTCCGGGGTCAGGAGACGGTGACGAGCGGGGTGCTCTCGCCGGACTCCGGGTCGACGCCCATCTCCTCGGCCATCTCCAGGGCCATCTCGACGAGGGTCTCCACGATCTGCGACTCGGGCACCGTGGTGACCACCTCGCCGTGCTTGAAGATCTGGCCCTTGCCGTTGCCGGAGGCCACGCCGAGATCGGCCTCGCGGGCCTCGCCCGGGCCGTTGACGACGCAGCCCATGACCGCGACGCGCAGCGGCACCGCCAGCCCCTGCAGGCCCGCGGTGACCTGGTCGGCGAGGGTGTAGACGTCGACCTGGGCCCGCCCGCACGAGGGGCAGGACACGATCTCGAGCCCGCGCTTGCGCAGGTTGAGCGACTCCAGGATCTGCGTGCCGACCTTGACCTCCTCGACCGGCGGCGCGGACAGCGACACCCGGATCGTGTCGCCGATGCCCTGCGAGAGCAGCGCCCCGAACGCGACAGCCGACTTGATCGTGCCCTGGAAGGCGGGGCCGGCCTCGGTGACGCCGAGGTGCAGCGGGTAGTCGCAGCGCTCGGCGAGCAGCCGGTAGGCCGACACCATGACGACCGGGTCGTTGTGCTTGACCGAGATCTTGATGTCGCGGAAGTCGTGCTCCTCGAACAGCGAGCACTCCCACAGCGCCGACTCAACCAGCGCCTCGGGGGTGGCGCGGCCGTGCTTCTCGAGCAGCCGCTTGTCGAGCGAGCCGGCGTTGACGCCGATGCGGATGGGGACGCCGGCGTCCTTCGCGGCCCGGGCGATCTCGCCCACACGGTCGTCGAACTGCTTGATGTTGCCCGGGTTGACCCGCACGCCCGCGCAGCCGGCGTCGATCGCGGCGAAGACGTACTTGGGCTGGAAGTGGATGTCGGCGATGACGGGGATCTGCGACTTGCGCGCGATCTGCGGCAGCGCATCGGCGTCGTCCTGGCTGGGGACGGCCACGCGCACGACCTGGCAGCCGGCCGCGGTGAGCTCCGCGATCTGCTGAAGGGTCGCGTTGACGTCGCTGGTCAGGGTGGTGGTCATGGACTGCACCGAGATGGGGGCGTCGCCGCCGACCTCCACCGGGTGGGTGGGGTGGTTGAGCCGGATCTTGCGGCTCGGGCGGCGGGGGGCCAGCACGGGGGCGGGGAGGGCGGGCATGCCGAGTCCGACGTTCATGCGCTCATCATCCCCCCTGCGGCGCCGGCGCGCCGGTCCGCCCGCTACGCCCGTGGCGATCCCGGCTCAGCCGCCGATGGTGATCGGCTTCACGAGGTCGGCCACGATCGTGATGGCGCCGAAGAAGATCAGCACGATCGACATGGCGTAGGTGAGCGGCAGGGCCTTGGCGATGTCGACCGGGCCCGGGTCCGGCAGGTGGCGCAGCCGGGCCCAGCCCCGCTTGACCGCCTCCCAGAGGGCGCCCGCGACGTGCCCGCCGTCGAGCGGCAGCAGCGGGATGAGGTTGAACAGGAACAGGAACAGGTTCAGCCCGGCGAGCATGAACAGCACCTGGGCCGTCTTGTCGATGACCGGGGTGTTCTGGAGGGCCACCACGTCGCCGCTGAGCCGGGTGACGCCGACGACGCCGACGATGCCGTTGGGGTCGCGCTGCTCGCTGGTGAACGTCTGGCGCACGAGGTCCCACATCCGGGCGGGCAGGGTGACGATCTTCTGCACCGACTCGGTGGTGAGCGTCCACACGAACGAGGGCACCGCGCTGACCGGCTGGCGGACGTACTCCCCCGCCGCGCCGATGCCGACGAAGTTCTTCGTCTCGGTCTGCCGCGTGGGCGCGCCGTCGGGGCCGGTCACCGGGCGCAGGGCCGTGGAGACCGGCACGGTGAGGGTGACGGTGGAGCCGTTGCGCTCGACCACCACGGGCACCGGCGCCTGCGGCGCCTTCTGGATCGCGACGAGCAGGTCGTCCCACGTCGACACGGGGGTGCCGTCGAACGAGACGATCACGTCGCCGGGCTGGAGGCCGCCGAGCTGGGCCGGCGAGGGGTGCCCCGTGCCGCAGGTGCCCTGCGCGTCGAGCGCGCCGCTGGTGTTGGTGGCCGTCGTCGAGCAGGGGACGACGCTGCCCACGGTGGCTGTGGCCGTCTGCTGGAAGATCCCGATGCCGCAGAGCACGACGACGAACAGCACGAGGGCGATGATCAGGTTCATCGTGGGGCCGCCGAGCATGACCACGATCCGCTTGTGCACCGGCAGCTTGTAGAAGACGCGGTCGGCGTCCTCGGGCGGGATCTCCTCGAAGGACGCCGCGCGGGCGCTCTCGACGAGGTTCGCGAACCGACCGGTGGTCGAGGTGCGCAGCGTGGTGCCGTCGCTGCCGGGGGCCGGCGGGTACATGCCGATCATGCGGATGTAGCCGCCGAGCGGCACGGCCTTGACGCCGTACTCCGTCTCGCCGCGGCGGCGCGACCACACGGTGGGACCGAAGCCGACCATGTACTGGGTGACCTTGACCCCGAAGAGCTTCGCCGGGAGCAGGTGGCCGATCTCGTGCAGGCCGATCGAGAGGCCGATGCCCACGAGGAAGATGAGGACGCCGAGGACGAACAGCACGGCGGTCACGCGGCGGCCCCTGTCAGCTCGCGGGCGCGGGAGCGCGCCCAGTCCTCGGCGGCTAGGACGTCCTGCACCGTGCGGGGGTTCCCGCCCCCGGCCGCCAGGTGCTCCTCCACCACCGCCGTCACGGTGTCCACGATGCCGAGGAACGGCAGCCGGCCGCGCAGGAAGGCCTCGACGCACTCCTCGTTGGCCGCGTTGAGCACGGCGGGGGCGGTGCCCCCGGCGGCGCCGGCCCGGCGGGCCAGGCCCACGGCCGGGAAGGCGACCGGGTCGAGCGGCTCGAAGGTCCAGGTGGACGCCGTGGTCCAGTCGCACGGCGGTGCGGCGTCGGGCACGCGGTCCGGCCACGACAGGCCCAGCGCGATGGGCAGGCGCATGTCCGGCGGGCTGGCCTGCGCGAGGGTGGAGCCGTCGACGAACTCCACCATCGAGTGCACGACCGACTGCGGGTGCACGACGACCTCGATCCGGTCGTAGGGGATGTCGAAGAGCAAGTGCGCCTCGATCACCTCGAGGCTCTTGTTGACCATGGTGGCCGAGTTGATCGTGACGACCGGTCCCATGCTCCACGTGGGGTGGGCCAGCGCCTGCTCGGGCGTCACGTGCCGCAGGGTCTCGCGGGCGCGGCCGCGGAACGGCCCGCCGCTGGCCGTCACGACGAGGCGGCGCACCTCCTGCGCCCGGCCGCCGCGCAGGCACTGGGCGAGCGCGGAGTGCTCGGAGTCGACCGGGACGATCTGGCCCGGCGAGGCGGCCGCCCGCACCAGCGGGCCGCCGGCGACGAGCGACTCCTTGTTGGCCAGCGCCAGGGTGCTCCCGGCGCGCAGCGCGGCCAGGGTGGGGCCCAATCCGATCGAGCCGGTCATGCCGTTGAGCACCACGTCGGCCGGCAGCGCCGCCGCCTCGGTGGCCGCCTGCGGGCCCACCAGCAGGGTGGGGTCGACCCCCCGCTCCCGCAGTGCGGCGCGCAGCGGCTGCTCGGCGGCGGGGTCCGCGACGGCGACGACCGGGACGCCGTGCTCCGCGGCCTGCCCGGCCAGCGCCGCGACGTCGCCCCCGCCAGCCGCCAGGGCCACGACGCGGAACGCGTCCGGGTTGCGGCGCACGACGTCGAGCGCCTGGGTGCCGATGGACCCGGTGCTGCCCAGCACCACGACCTCGCGCGCACGACCCGCCTGCATGCCCACCAGTGTCCCCGATGCCGGCGCCGCCGCGCCCCCTGCGGCCGGGGACCCGCCGAACGTCGGTCCGCGGCGTCCCCCAGGATGGCCCGGTGCCCACCACCGAGCCCGTCGAGGGCGACGACGCCCGCGTGCTCGCGCTGACCCGCGCGCTGCTCGACGAGATGGGCGAGCGCTACCGCGACGACCCCGGCGAGATCGAGCCGCCGCACCCGGACGCCGCCTGGCTCCTGCTGCGCGACGACGCCGGGCACGTCGTCGGCTGCGGCGCGGTGCAGCCGCTGCGCACCACCCTCCCCGACGCACCGGCGGAGCACGGCGAGATCAAGCGGGTGTACGTCGACCCGGCCCATCGTGGTCGCGGTCACTCGCGCGTGCTCATGGACGCCCTCGTCGAGCTCGCGCGCGGGCTCGGCTACACGTGGCTGCAGCTCGAGACCGGCACCGTGCAGCACGAGGCGGTCGGCCTCTACCGCAGCAGCGGATGGCAGCCGCTGCCCGCCTACGGGCAGTACGCCCACGACCCCCGCACGGTCTGCTTCGGTCTGCCCCTCGCCCCGGCTGCGCAGGCTCAGGGGCAGACCGGGGTGCTCGGTCCGTAGAGGCCCCCGTAGTAGGTGGGCAGGTGCTCACCTGTCCTCCGACACCGTCGCCGTGTCCACAGGCTGTGGATAGCGGATCGGCGGAATCCCTTGGAAATACTGGGGATTGGGGGTTGTGGCTGTCGGTGGTCTCCGGTATCATTCCTACATCCATCCGAAACCAGCCGAGCCCGTGGGAGGTGCCCGATGACCGCCGTCGACGACCGGGACACCACCCCCTCGTTCGGCCCGGTGGGTCTCGGGTTCCACCCGGACTGGGACGTGCACGACCCGATCGCGTGGCTGACCGGCG
>WGLY01000026.1 GCA_016125335.1 Frankiales bacterium | reverse complement strand
GGCGTAGGCGTCCTCCTCGGCCTGGGCGATCTCGGCGAGGTGGGCGGCGAGGCGCTCCTCGGCCTCGGCGTACGCGTCCTCCTCGGCCTGGGCGATCTCGGCGGCCAGGCGCTCGTCGGCTTCGGCGTAGGCGTCCTCCTCGGCCTGGGCGATCTCGGCGAGGTGGGCGGCGAGGCGCTCCTCGGCCTCGGCGTACGCGTCCTCCTCGGCCTGGGCGATCTCGGCGGCCAGGCGGGTGGCCGCCTCGGCGTAGGCCTCGTCCTCGGCTGCCCGCAGGGCGGCCGCGGCCCGCTCGGCCTCGCGCTCGGCCTCCTGACGCTCGGCCTTGCGCCGCTCGGCCTCCTGACGCTCGGCCTCCTTGCGCTCGGCCTTGCGCCGCTCGGACTCCTTGCGCTCGGTCTCCTTGCGCTCCGCCTCCTCACGCTCCGCGCGCTCCGAGGCGAGGGAGACGACGTCGGCCAGCTGCTCGGTCACGGGAGCGGCGGTGAACGGCGAGCGGCGGGCCGGGGCGCTCGCCGTCGCCTTCGGCTGGACGGCCTCCGGAGCGTCGTCCGCTGCCGGCTCGGCCGGGACGGGCCGTGGCGTGAAGGGGGAGCCGACGGTGGGGCCGAGGTTCATCTCGTGCAGCGCGGCCGCCACGCGGGCCACCGAGACGGCGACCTCGTCGTCGGTGGGCGCCTCGTCGTCGTCCTGCCACGCGTCGTCGACGCCCTCGAGGTGGCTGTCCATCTCGACCAGGCCGGCGTCGAGCAGGCCGACCACCACCATGCCGGCCTCGAAGACGGTGAAGCCGCAGTCGTCGGCGAGGTCGGCGATCGTGCGGACGCCGTCCACCTTGCACAGCAGGGCCC
Source organism: Frankiales bacterium (assembly GCA_016125335.1). Classification (NCBI taxonomy): domain Bacteria; kingdom Bacillati; phylum Actinomycetota; class Actinomycetes; order Frankiales; species Frankiales bacterium. The sequence goes on along the minus strand of WGLY01000026.1, from coordinate 89,278 downwards.
AGTCGTAGGGGCCGAGCACGACGTCCGGTGCGCTGGTGGACGCCGTCGACAGCTGGGGCACGCCGTCGGCCCCGCCGATGTAGGGCAGGATCTCCGCCCACCGCTCGTCCCGCTCGCGCGCGAGCTCGAGGAGGTCGGTCACCTCGATGGGCGGCGCGACGTCCTGCCGGGTGCGCTTGCCGTTGCGGAACTTGCGGGACGCGACGTCCCAGTGCAGCAGGTCGGCGACCTGGTCGCGCACCTGCTCGGTGACGAAGGCCTCCACCACGGCCCGGTCGACGAAGCCGAGGTGCACCAGCAGCTCCCCGAGCCGCCAGCCCTGGAGCTCGGTGCGCTGTACCTCGAGGGCCTCCGCGAGCGCCTCCGGCGTCAGGGCGCCCGAGGACATCAGCCGGACGCCCAGCAGCGGGCGACGGCCCGGGACCGAGACGGCGTAGACCAGGCCGTCGCGGAACCACACCGAGGCGTGGTCGTCCTCGGGGTCGGTGAGGGTGAGGCAACCGGTGGCCTCCTGCGACGCCATCTCCAGCAGGAGGCTGTCCACGCGGGCGGAGAAGCTGCCGTCGGGCACGCGGGGCCTCCTCCACGGGTCGGGGCGCCCACACCAGACGCTGTGGGAACCATCGGCGGCTTCTGCTCCTGGATTGAGTCCCTGCTCCGCACTTGTCCGGCCCCGTGCCACGATGGACGACGTGCCCGCCCCCACCCTGATCACGGTCGCGCCCACGGGCGCCGAGACCGCCAAGGCCGACGCCCCCGCCCTGCCCGTCTCGCTCACCGAGCTGGTGGCCACGGCGAAGGCCTGCGAGGCGGCCGGTGCCGCGCTCATCCACATCCACATCCGCGACGACGAGGCCCGCCCCACCCTCGACCGTGCCCGGTTGTCGGACACCGTCGCCGCGGTGCGCGAGGCCACCGACCTCGTGGTGCAGCTGTCCACCGGCGGTGCCACCACGGACCCGTTCGACGAGCGGCTCGCGGTGCTCGACGCCCTGCCGGACTCCTGCTCGCTCACCTGCGGCACGGTCAACTTCGGCTCGGACGTGTTCCTCAACCCGTGGGACTTCGTCGTCGAGCTCTACCGCCGCACCCAGGAGCTCGAGATCGTCCCCGAGTTCGAGCTCTTCGACCTCGGCCACGTGGCGACCCTGCACCGGCTGCTGGACAAGGAGGGCCTGCCCTACGGCGGCCACGTCCACGCCGACCTCGTCCTGGGCGTCCCCGGCGGTGCTCCCGGCACGGCCGACGCCGTCGTCACGATGGCCCGGATGCTGCCCGAGGGGGCCACCTGGTCGGCGACCGGCGTCGGGCGCAGCACGATGCCCGTCGCGCTGGCGGCCCTGGCCGCGGGCGGCCACCTGCGGGTGGGCATGGAGGACACGCTCACCTTCGCCCCCGGCCGGCCGGTGGCCGACAACGCCGAGCTGGTCGAGCGGGCCGCTACCCTCGCCACCCTGGCCCTGCGTCCGCCCATGCCCACCGACGACGCCCGGGCCCTGCTGAACGTCAAGGACCGACGGAACGGAGAGCGCGCATGACCAGGCCCATGCCCGGGGGGCGCCGACGGGTCGACCGGGTGCTCGCACCCGAGTTCCTCGCCGACGTGCCGGAGCTCTCCCTCGCCGAGCTGCGCGAGCGCCGCCGCGAGGCCGAGCAGGAGGAGGCCGACCTCTCGTTCCTCCGCCGGATGCTGCACGGCCGGATCGCCATCGTGGAGGCCGAGCTGCGCCGCCGCGACCCCTCCGGCGAGGTGCACGGCAGCGTGCTCGACGAGCTCAACGCGATCCTCGCCGACGACGGGCGCAGCACCCGCGGCTCGGGCCGCCACATCACCGTCGAGCCGTCCCGGGTCGACGAGCACCGGCGCGACGTCGAGGCGATCGTGGCCGACGCCGTCATCTCCGACGTCGGCGCCCGCTCGGACGACGAGCTGCGCGACGCGCTGACCCGCCTCGCCGAGCACGAGGCGGCGGTCTCGGAGGTGCGGCGCGAGGTGCAGGCCGTCATGGACGCCCTGAGCGCCGAGCTGGGCGGCCGCTACCGCGACGGGTCGGCCAGCGTCGAGGCGCTGCTCTCGCCCGAGCCCGGTGCCTGAGCCGGGCTCCGCGCCCCCCGTCGTCCTCGCCGAGGTCGTCCGCAGCGGGTTCGTCGAGGGGGTCCACCGCGGCTCGCTCGTCGTGCTCGACCCCGACGGGGTCGTGGTGCTCGCGCGCGGCGACGTCGTCTCACCGGTGTTCCCCCGGTCGACCACGAAGCTGATGCAGGCCACCGGCCTCGTCGAGCTGGGCTATCCCGAGCACGACGAGCTGCTGGCGCTGGCCGCGGCCTCGCACTCCGGCGAGCCGTTCCACGTCGAGGGCGTGGCGCGGATCCTCGCCCGCGCGGGCCTGGACGAGTCGGCGCTGCGGACCCCTGCCGAGTGGCCGCTGGGGGCGCACGCCATGCTCGACCACGTGCGCTCGGGCGGGTCGCCCTCGCCGGCGCTGATGAACTGCTCGGGCAAGCACGCGGCCATGCTCAGCACCTGCGTCCAGCGCGGCTGGCCGCTCGACGACTACCGCGACGCGCTGCACCCGCTCCAGGTGCACCTGGCCGCCACGATCGCCCGGCTGGCCGGCGAGCCCGTGGCGGCGACCGGCGTCGACGGCTGCGGCGCCCCGGTGTCCGCGATCTCGCTCACCGGGCTGGCCCGCGCGTACTCCGCCGCGGTGCAGGCCCCACCCGGCTCCGCGGAGCGGGTGGTGGCCGGCGCGATGCGGGCGCACCCCGCGCACGTGGCGGGCACCGACCGCGACGTCACCGCCTTCATGCGGGGCGTGCCGGGCCTGCTGGTCAAGGACGGCGCCGAGGGCCTCTACGCCGGGGCGCTGGCCGACGGCCACGCGTTCGCCCTCAAGATCGACGACGGCGCCGAGCGTCCCCGGCCGCTGCTGGTGTCCGCGGTGCTGCGCCGGCTCGGCGTCACCGCCGACGTGCTCGACGCCTACCGCACGGCCCCGCTGCTCGGGGGCGGCGTCCCGGTGGGCGAGGTCCGGGTGCCCGCCGCACTCCTCGGCTGAGGGCCCCGGCCCACCGCACGAGGGCACGCGCAGCCGGCTGCCGGACGGCCGCACGGGCACCGGGCAAGCACCCGGCAAGCACCTGACGCTCCGCCGCCGGGGGCGTTCGATAGTCGTGCATGTGCTTGCGTCGCTTGGACTTCCGCGACCCGGTGCGTCTCGAGGTGACCGACGTCACCGAGCCGGATCCGTCCCTCCGCTTGCTCTAGCAAGCACTTCGGGTGCACCCTGGATGCATGGCCGGAATCGACGTCCACAGCCTCGGCGCCTTCATCCGCGAGCAGCGGGAGGCGGCCGAGGTCTCGTTGCGTCAGCTGGCCAGGTCGGCCGGCGTCTCGAACCCCTACCTCTCCCAGGTGGAGCGCGGGCTGAAGAAGCCGAGCGCCGAGATCCTCGGGCAGATCGCCTCTGCGCTGCGCATCTCCGCGGAGACGCTCTACGTGCGGGCGGGGCTGCTCGAGCCGCGCGACGGCGACACCGCCGTCACCGACGCCATCGGAGCCGACCGGACCCTCAGCGAGCGGCAGCGGCAGGTGCTGCTCGAGATCTACGCCGCGTTCCAGACCGAGAACGCCGCCGCTGCCGCGACCGGCGGGGCCGCCGACGCCCCCGCCGACCCGGACCCCGACAGCGCGCCCTCCGCCACCGGCGGGACGCGCCCGACCACGAAGGACAGGTCATGAGCGAGAACGTCACCCCCACCCCGGGCACCACGCCCGAGCCCTCCGCCACCGTGCCCGCCCCGGACACGGCCGCCGAGGCCACGACGAAGGCGACCCCGAAGAAGGCCGCCACCAAGAAGGCCACCGCGAAGAAGGCCACCGCCACGAAGGCCACCGCCAAGAAGGCCACCACTAAGAAGGCCACCGCGAAGAAGACCACCCCGAAGAAGACCGCGGCGAAGAAGACCACGGCGAAGCCGACCGCCCCGGCCGAGCGGCCAGCCGTGCGCCGCAGCGTCGTCGAGGCGGCGGCCCTCATCGAGATCCCGGTCGCGCGGGTGCGCGAGCTCGTCGCCGAGCTCCCCGAGCCCACCGAGGTCCGCAGCCGGGTCGAGGGCCAGGTGCTCGTCGCGTCCAAGACGCTCGAGGACGCCCTCACGCCGCTGGTGCACACCGTCACCGAGCGCGCCGCGACCGGCCGCAAGGCCGCCGAGGACGCCGTGAAGCCGTACGTGGACCAGCTCGCCGAGCGCCGGGCCGAGAGCCGCAAGGCGTTCGAGGAGGCCGTCGCCCCGTTCGTGGCCGCCCTGCGCGAGCGCAGCGCGGAGGGCCGCAAGGCCGCCGAGCAGGTCGTCGCCCCCTACGTGAGCTCCGTCCTCGAGAAGACCCTCGAGGGCCGCAAGGTCGCCGAGGACGCCGTCCGGCCGTACGTCGCCACCGTGGCGAACCAGGTCGAGCAGGCCGCGAAGGCGGCCGAGACCGTCGTCGTCGACATGCGCGCCCGGGCCGACGCCCGCGCCGCGTTCGCGGGCGACGCCGTCACCCCGGTGGCCGCCGAGCTGCGCGCCCGCGCCGACCAGGTGGTCGAGCGGCTGCGCAAGGCCGCCGGCCTCTGACCCCCGCACGGCACGAGGCCCCCGTCGCTGCACGCAGCGACGGGGGCCTCGCCGTCACACCAGCTCGACGCTGCGGCGGCTCAGGCCCATCATCGAGCCGCCGATCACGGTGCGGGCGCTGCCGAGGTCGCGGGCGGCGCCCAGCGTGACGAACAGCGGCGTGAAGTGCTCCACCGTGGGGTGCGAGTACGGCATCCCCGGTGCGAGGTCGCGGAACGCCGCGAGCCGGTCGACGTCGCCTGCCTCGATCGCCTCCCACGCCCAGGCGTCGAAGTCGCGCGACCAGCCCGGCACCCGGTTCTCGAGCATCGCCCGGGTGATGAACGGCAGACCGTGGGTCATGAACCCCGAGCCGATCACGAGCACGCCCTGCTCGCGCAGCTCGCGCAGGCGCTCGCCCATCGCGAGCAGCACGTCGGGGTGGTCGGTCGGCAGGCTCACCTGCACCACCGGCACGTCCGCGGCCGGGTACATCACCTTCAGCGGCACCCAGGCCCCGTGGTCGAGGCCGCGGGGGCTGTCCACCACCGGACCCAGCGGCGCGAGCAGCCGGCTGACGGTGGAGCCGAGGGCCGCGGCGTCCGGCGTCGCGTAGCGCATGGAGTAGTAGCGGGGGTCGAACCCGCCGAAGTCGTAGACCAGCCCGGTGCCCGGGTCCGGCGCGGTGACCATGATGGGCGCGGTCTCCCAGTGGGCGCTCACGATGACGATCCCGGTCGGCTTGGGCATCGACGTCGACCACGCGAGCAGCTCGTCCATCCAGCCGGCGTCGTCGAACAGCGGCGGGGCGCCGTGGCTGAGGTAGATCGAGGGCAGCGGCGCGTCGCCGTCCTGCCACCGCGCCTGGCGCGCGCTGGCCTCGAGCGCGCCGGGCTCGAAGGCGTCGAAGGCCGCAGCGGCACGCGGCACGGGAACCACCTCTGTCCTGGTACGGGGGGCGGCCGGGGCGGCCGCGGTGCTCCCAGTGTCGCTCAATTAAGTTGAAGGTGCAACTAAACGCCGGATCGCGTCGGGTCACGCGCGTCGGGCGCGGGCGGCCGCGACCCGTATCCTCGTGAGCGTGATCGCCGTACCGGGTGTCGTGTACCTCGTCGTCTACTGGGCCGCCATCGTGCTGGGCGTCCTCGCCCTCGTCGACGCCGCCACGCGCAAGAGCGAGGCCTACGACGCCGTGGGCCGGCAGACCAAGCAGTTCTGGCTGATCGTGCTCGGCCTCGGCGTGCTCGCGCAGATCGTGTTCCCGGCGCTGGGCGGCGGCATCCTGTCGATCCTCGGCCTCGCCGGGATCATCGCGGCGATCGTCTACCTCGTCGACGTCCGCAAGCGGCTCATCGAGGTCATGCGCGGATCGCGCTGGTGACCCGGGCGTCCCGCCCGGTCGGCACGATCACCCGCGGGACCACCCACCCCAACCGGCTGCGCCGGGTCGACCGCTGGATCGCGCACGCGGGCGCCCGTGCCCTGCGCGCGGCGGCGGACCCGGTTGTGGTCGACCTGGGCTACGGCGCGGCCGCCTGGACCGCGCGCGACCTGCGCGACCGGCTGGCCGTGCTGCGTCCCGACGTCGAGGTCGTCGGCGTCGAGATCGACCCCGCGCGGGTGACGGCCGCCCAGGCGTACGCCGACGCCACGCTGTCGTTCCGGCGCGGCGGATTCGAGATCCCGCTCGACGGCCGCTCGCCGGTGCTCGTCCGCGCGTTCAACGTGCTGCGCCAGTACGACGAGGACGAGGTGGCCGCGGCGTGGCGCACGATGACCGCCCGGCTGGCGCCGGGCGGCCTGCTGGTGGAGGGCACCTGCGACGAGCTCGGCCGCCACGCGTGGTGGGTGACCCTCGGGGCCGGCTCCGCCGCCCCCCGCTCGCTCACGCTCTCGACCCGCCTGGCCGGGCTCGAGCGGCCCTCCGACCTCGCCGAGCGGCTGCCCAAGGCGCTCATCCACCGCAACGTCCCCGGGGAGCCGGTGCACACCCTGCTCGCCGCGCTCGACCGGGCGTGGGCGTCGTCGGCCCCGCTCGCGCCGTTCGGGGCCCGGCAGCGCTGGCTGGCCACGGTGCGGGCGGTGCGCGACGCCGGGGTCGAGGTGCTCGACGGCCCGGCCCGCTGGCGGCTCGGCGAGCTGACCGTCCCCTGGTCCGCCGTCGCCCCCCGCTGACCGCCCCCGTCGTTACTGCCCGAACGACCGGAGTCCGGCCCCGGATCCGCGCATTCGGGCAGTAACGACGGGGGTGGGCCGGGGCTGGGACACCATGGGGCCATGACGGTGCTGCGGGCGGTGCTCGGCGACCTCACGGCCACTGAGGTCGACGCCGTGGTCAACGCGGCCAACTCCTCGCTGCTCGGCGGCGGCGGGGTCGACGGCGCCCTGCACCGGGCCGGCGGCCCGGAGATCCTGGCCGAGTGCCGGCAGGTGCGGCGCGAGCGCTACCCGGACGGCGTGCCCCCCGGCGAGGCCGTCGCCACGACGGCCGGGCGCCTGCCCGCCCGCTGGGTGGTGCACACGGTGGGGCCCGTGTACGGGATGAGCGGCGGGGCCGACGCCGAGCTCCTCGCCTCGTGCCACCGCCGCTCGCTGGAGGTGTGCCTCGACCTGCCCGCCCGCACGGTCGCGTTCCCGGCCATCTCGTGCGGGGCCTACGGCTACCCGTGGGAGGAGGCCGCACGGGTGGCGGCGGGCGCGGTGCGGGCCACCGTCGCGGAGCACCCCGGAGCGTTCGACGAGGTGCGGTTCGTGCTCGTGCAGCACGAGCTGCACCGGCTCTTCGCCGCCGCCCTGGCCGACGGCTGAGCCCGGGCCGGTCGCGCAATCCTCCGCGCGGGAGGCCGGGCGGACGGCGCATGATGCGCCGGTGACCCAGGCCACCCTCCGCACCGACCGACTGCTGCTGCGCCCCTGGGAGCCGCAGGACGCGCCCGCCCTCTACGCCGTGCTCGCCGACGACGAGGTGTGGCCCTGGCTCGGCGCGACGCCGCAGCGCTGCCCGGACGTCGAGGCCGCGGCCCGCACGATCGCGCGCTGGTCGCAGCTCGCCGACGGCCCCCTGGGGATCTGGGCGATCGAGGCGGCCGACGTCGCCGACCCCACACCGTGCGGGTCAGCGCTGGTCGTGCCGCTGCCGCGCAGCGACGGGGCACCCACCGAGGCCGTCGAGATCGGCTGGCACCTGCACCCCGCGGCCTGGGGCCGCGGCTACGCCACCGAGGCCGCGCTCGCCCTCGTCGACCGCGTGCGCGACGCCGGGCTCCCGCTGCTGCACGCCGTCGTCCGCGAGGGCAACGACCGCTCGATGGCCGTCTGCGACCGGCTCGGCATGACCCGGCTCGGCCCCACGCAGGAGTGGTACGGCACCGAGTTCGTCGACCACGTGCTGCGCCTCGGCTGACGCCGGGCGCGCCGGTCAGCCGGCCGGCTCGAGCGCGATCCGGATCCGCCGGAAGCCCTTGCCCTTGTTCTCCACCTTCGCCACTCGCATGCGGCCGATCTGACGGGTGGACGCGACGTGCGTGCCGCCGTCGGCCTGCACGTCGAGGCCGTCGATGTCCACGATGCGCACGATCTCGATCGTCGGGGGCAGCAGGTTGGTGGCCGTGCGGATGATGTCGGGGATGGCGAAGGCCTCCTCGCGCGGCAGCTCGTACGCCGAGATCGCGCGGTCCGCGTCGACCTCCACGTTGCACGCCGCCTCCACGGCCTCCTTGAAGCCCTCGGGGACCGACTCGAGGTTGAAGTCCAGCCGCGCCTCGAGCGGCTCCATGTTGCCGCCGGTCACGAGCGCCCCGAAGTCGCGGAACACCACGCCGGACAGCAGGTGCAGGCCGCTGTGGGTGCGCATGAGCGCGGTGCGCCGTCCGTCCTCCACCGCTCCGCGCACGGAGGTGCCGGCCGGCGGGAGGGGGTCGTCGTCGTGGGGGACGAGCACGACGTCCTCGCCCTTGCGCGCGCCCACGATGCGGGTCTGCACCCCGCCCCAGAGCAGCACTCCGTGGTCCGGGGGCTGACCGCCGCCGCCCGGGTAGAAGGCGCTGCGGTCCAGGACGATCCCGCGCTCGTCGTCCACGTGCAGGACGACGGCGTCCCACTCGCGCAGGGTCGCGTCGCGCAGCTCGAGGCGCTCGGTGCCCGTCGCGGCCATCGGGCGGTCAGCCCTTGCCCTGGTTGGCCACGGCCGCCGCCGCGGTCGCGGCCGCCTCGGGGTCGAGGTACTCGCCGCCGGGCACGACCGGGCGCAGCGCCTCGTCGAGCCGGTACACCAGCGGGATGCCCGTCGGGATGTTGAGGCCGGCGATGTCGGCGTCGCTGATCCCGTCGAGGTGCTTCACCAGTGCCCGCAGCGAGTTGCCGTGCGCGGCGACCAGCACGGTGAGACCGGCGCGCAGGTCCGCGACGATCACGTCCTCCCAGTACGGGATCAGGCGGACGACGACGTCCGCGAGGCACTCGGTGCGCGGGTTGGTCTCCGGCGGCAGCCACGCGTAGCGCGGGTCGTGGGTCTGGGAGAACTCGTCGTCCGGGTCGATCGGCGGCGGCGGGGTGTCGTAGGAGCGGCGCCAGAGCATGAACTGCTCCTCGCCGTAGGCGTCGAGGGTCTGCTTCTTGTTCTTGCCCTGCAGCGCGCCGTAGTGGCGCTCGTTGAGCCGCCAGTTGCGGGTGACCGGGATCCAGTGCCGGTCGCAGACGTCGAGGGAGATCTGCGCGGTGCGGATCGCCCGGCGCAGCAGCGAGGTGTGCACCACGTCGGGCAGCAGGCCCGAGTCGCGCAGCAGCTCACCGCCGCGGCGGGCCTCGGCCTCGCCCTTCTCGGACAGGTCGACGTCGACCCAGCCGGTGAACTGGTTGAGGGCGTTCCAGGTGCTCTCGCCGTGGCGGAGCAGGACCAGGGTGTACGGCGCGTCGGTCATGGCGCCATCCTGCCGCAGCGCCGGACGCGAGGGACCGGCGGCGGGGTCGTCGCGGTCAGGACGACGGCGGGTCGGCCAGGTGGCGGAACGCCTCGAGGTTGGCGGTGCTCTCGCCCCGGCTCGTGCGCCACTGCCACTCGCGCCGGATGGCGGTGGCGAACCCCATCTCGAGGATCGTGTTGAACGACCCGTCGGCGTACTCGAGCACCGCGCCCAGGACGCGGTCGAGCTCGTCGGGGGTCACGGCCGCGAGCGGGAGCCGGCCGGTGAGGTAGATGTCGCCGAGCCGGTCCACCGAGAACGCGACGGCGTAGGTGCGCAGGTTGCGCTCGAGCAGCCAGCGGAAGACCGCCTCGGCGTTCTCGTCGACGTGCCGGGCGACGAACGCCTGCACCGTGAGCGCGTGCTCGCCGACGACGAGGGAGCAGGTCGTGCGCTGCTTGCGCTCGCCGGGCAGCACCACCACGAACCGGCCGGGAGCGGTCTCCTCGTGGTCGAGGCCGGCGTCGGCCAGGGCCGCCCGCACCACCTCGGCCGCGGCCGCGGACCGGTCCGGGGCGCCGCTCACGTCGCGGAGCCGGCCAGTGCGAGCCCGGCGCGGTCGGCCAGGGCGTCGCGGTAGATCTCGAGGGTGGCGTCCGCCGTGGCGTCCCACCCGAAGCGCGCGGCGTGCGCCACCGCTCCGCGCGCCCACGTGGCCCGGCGCGCCGGGTCCGTGACGACCGAGCAGAGGGCCTGCGCCCACACCTGCGGGTCGTGCCCGTCGACGAGCAGCCCGCTGGTGCCGTCGGCCACGGCCGTGGGCAGGCCGCCCACGCGCGCGGCCACCACCGGCGTGCCGCACGCCTGGGCCTCGACGGCCACGAGGCCGAAGGACTCGGAGTACGACGGGACGACGCACACGTCGGCCGCGCGGTACCACTCGGCGAGCTCGACGCGGCCCGCCGGCGGGACGAACCGCACGAGGTCGGCGACGCCGAGGCGGGTGGCGAGGTCCTCCAGCGCGTGCGGGTGCTCGAGTCCGCTGCCGGAGGGGCCGCCGCACACGACGACCTCGACGTGCTCGCGCAGCGAGGGCGTGACGGCGACCATCGAGGCCAGCGCGCGCACCAGGACGTCGGGCGCCTTGAGCGGCTGGATGCGCCCGACGAACAGCAGCACGACCTTGCCCGGGTCGACGCCGAGGCGCGCCCGGGCGGTGCGGCGGGCGTCCGGGCCGCCCGGCCGGAAGACGTCGAGGTCGACGCCGGGGTGCACCACGGCGACGTGCGCCGGGTCGGCGCCGTACAGGTCCACGAGCTGGCGGGCCTCGGCCGCGGTGTTGGCGACGAGCCGGTCGGCGGCGTCGACCACCTGCTGCTCGCCGATCACCCGGCCCTCGGGCTCGGGGCGGTCGCCCTCGGCCAGGGTGAGGTTCTTGACCTTCGCCATCGTGTGCATGGCGTGCACGAGAGGGACGTTCCAGCGCTCCGCGGCCAGCCAGCCCACCTGGCCGGAGAGCCAGTAGTGCGAGTGGACGACGTCGTACCAGCCCTCGGGCCGCATCGCCTCGGCGCGCAGGACCCCGGAGGTCACCGCGCACAGCTGGCCGGGGAGGTCCTCCTTGGCCAGGCCCTGGTAGGGGCCGGCGGTGACGTGCCGGACGGTGACGCCGGGGGCCATCTCGACCGAGGGCGGGAGGTCGCCGGAGGTGGCGCGGGTGAAGATCTCGATCTCGACGCCGCGCTCGGCGAGGCGCCGGGCCACCTCGGTGACGTAGACGTTCATGCCGCCGGCGTCGCCCGTGCCGGGCTGGTCGAGCGGGGAGGTGTGCACCGAGAGGACGGCGGCGCGGCGCGGGAGCGGCCGCGGGTCGCCGTCGCGGTGGACGGGACGAGGGGTGCGACGACGGCGGGTCTCGGCCTCGAGAGGCAGGATCGCCACGGGCCGCACCTCCTGGTCGCTGGATCGTCCGTCGCTCGCGCACGGCCGCAGGGGACCGCTTGAAGCGTCAACCTCGGCAGAGTCTGGCGCATTCCGCCCCTACCGGCGAGCGCAGGCGGGAGCGCCTGCGGCCTGCCCGGACGCCGGCGCGCGGTCGTCCGGAGTCCGGCGCGCGACGCCCGCACGGGCGGGCGGGCGGGACGGCGGAGCCGCCGGTCAGAGCCCCTCGGCGAGGGCCTCCGGGTCGACGTCGGCGTACGGCTCGCCAGTGGCCACGTAGACCACGCGCTTGGCGATGGTGACGGCGTGGTCGGCGAAGCGCTCGTAGAAGCGCGACAGCAGCGTGACGTCGACCGCCGTCTCGACGCCGAACTCCCAGGTGGGCGAGAGCACCACCTGGAACAGCTCGCGGTGCAGGCGGTCCATGTCCTCGTCGGTGCGGGCGACGTCGGCGGCCATGGTGATGTCCTTGGTGGCGATCACGGAGCCGGCCTTGGAGACCACGTTCTGGGCCACCGCGCCCATCGCCTGGAAGGTCGGGCGCAGCTGGGCCGGGATCGCCGACCCGGGGTAGCGCATCCGGGCGGACTTGGCGATGTGCGACGCGAGGTCGCCCATGCGCTCGAGCGAGGCGGAGATGCGCAGCGCCGCGACGATGATCCGCAGGTCCGTGGCCACGGGCTGCTGGCGGGCCTGCACCTGGAAGCAGTCGGCCTCCACCTTCGAGGCGATCGCGTCGATCGCGTCGTCGCCGGCGATGACGCCCTCGGCGAGCTGGAGGTCGGCGTCGAGCAGGGCCTGGGTGGCGCGGTTCATCGCCGAGGCGACCAGCCGGGTCATCTCGATCAGGTCGTCGCTCACCTGGTCGAGCTGCTCGTGGTAGAGCTCGCGCATGACGGTCCTCGGGGTGGATGGGCCGGTGCCGCCGTGCCCGGCGACCCGCTCTGGGGCCCCAATCTAGGCCGCCGCGGAACCGCTCGCCCGCACCCGGGTGAACGACGCCCCACGCGCAGGTGAACATCCGGGGTCGCCGGTGAACAGCAGGCGAAGACTCCCGTCGCCCGCTGTTCGACGGTCGTTCGCCTGCCGCCGCGCCCGTACCCTGGCCCCGTGGACGTCGCCGCGGGTGCCGCGCTGGCTGCGCTCGGCGGAGCCGCCGTCGGTGCCGCCGTGGGCTGGGTCCTCGGACGCCGGAGCCGCGCCGCGACGCCGCGCACCGACGACACGATGCCCTCGCCGGACGTCCCCGAGGGCCTGGGCCGGCTGCTGGCCGTGCTGCCCGGGGCCGCCTTCGTCGTCGGGTCGGACAACACCGTGCTGCGGGCCTCGGCCCGCGCCGTGACGATCGGCGTCGGCGAGGGCGGCCGGCTCGAGATCCCCGAGGTGCTGGCCCTGGTGGGGGCGGTCCGCCGCGACGGCGTCATCCGCGAGGAGGACCTCGAGCTGCGCCGCCCGCCGCTGGGCAAGGGCGTGCTCCAGGCCCGGGTGCGGGTCGCGCCGCTCTCGCGGCTGACCGTGCTGGTCCTGGTCGAGGACCTCTCGGAGTCCTTCCGGGTGGACGCCGTGCGCCGCGACTTCGTCGCCAACGTCTCGCACGAGCTCAAGACCCCGGTCGGCGCCCTGTCGCTGCTGGCCGAGGCGGTCCAGAGCGCCAGCGACGACCCCGACGCCGTGCAGCGCTTCTCCGCGCGCATGCAGGTGGAGTCCCAGCGGCTGTCCAACCTCATCTCCGACCTCGTCGACCTCTCCCGGCTCCAGAGCGGCGACCCGCTCAAGCACTCCGAGCGGGTCGAGGTCGACCGCGTGGTGGCCGAGGCGGTCGACGCGACCAAGCTGCTCGCGACCGCCCGCGAGATCGACGTCGTCGTCGGCGAGCCCAGCCGGGCCGAGGTGCTCGGCCAGGAGACCCAGCTGGTCATGGCGCTGCGCAACCTGCTCACCAACGCGGTCGCCTACTCGCCGGCCCACACCCGCGTCGCCGTGGCCGCCCGGGCCGACGACCGGCTCGTGGAGATCAGCGTGACCGACCAGGGCATCGGGATCCCCGAGGGCGAGCAGTCGCGGATCTTCGAGCGGTTCTACCGCGTCGACCCCGCGCGCTCCCGCGTCACGGGGGGCACCGGGCTGGGGCTCGCGATCGTCAAGCACGTCTGCGCCAACCACGGGGGCGAGTGCACCGTGTGGTCGGTGCCGGGGGAGGGCTCGACCTTTACCCTGCGGCTGCCGCTGGCGCCGCAGACCCGACGTACACCCGAAGGAGACCCGGTCCCGTGACCCGCGTGCTCGTCGTGGAGGACGAGGAGTCCTTCTCCGACGCCCTGTCGTTCATGCTCCGGAAGGAGGGGTTCGAGGTCGGCATCGCCCCGACCGGCCCCGACGCCGTCACGCTGTTCGACCAGCACGGCGCCGACGTCGTGCTGCTCGACCTCATGCTCCCCGGGATGTCCGGCACCGAGGTGTGCCGCAGCATCCGCTCGCGCTCCAACGTCCCGATCATCATGGTGACGGCGAAGGACGGCGAGGTCGACAAGGTGGTGGGGCTCGAGCTCGGCGCCGACGACTACGTCACCAAGCCGTTCTCCTCGCGCGAGCTCGTGGCGCGCATCCGCGCCGTGCTGCGGCGCACCGGCGAGCCGGAGGAGCTGCTTCCCGCGGTGCTCGAGGCCGGCCCGGTGCGGATGGACGTCGAGCGGCACGTCGTCTCGGTGGGCGGCACGCAGGTGTCGCTGCCCCTCAAGGAGTTCGAGCTGCTCGAGCTGCTGCTGCGCAACTCCGGGCGGGTGCTCACCCGCGGCATGCTCATCGACCGGGTGTGGGGCTCGGACTACGTGGGCGACGGAAAGACGCTCGACGTCCACGTGAAGCGGCTGCGGGCCAAGATCGAGGCGGACCCGGCCGCGCCGGTGCACCTGGTGACGGTGCGGGGGCTCGGCTACAAGTTCGAGGCCTGACCCGGCACGCGCCGGCGCCCGATCCGACGAGCAGGGCCGAGGCCTCGCCCGTTATCCGGACGGCGAGGCGGCTACAGCGGCGAGATGCCCTGGTAGATGCCCGTGGGCGGCACGACCATCACCGGCATCGTGATCGTGCCGGCCTTCTGGAACGAGAACTGCACCTGGGCGAAGAAGCTGGGCGTGATCGAGAGCCCGGACACGTCGAGGTGGTCGTCGCTGTTGAAGCCGATCCGCACTGCCGACTGCGGGGGCAGGGGCAGCGTGGAGCCGGAGATCCCGGTGCCCGCGAGGCGCACGGTGGCGCCGGTGGGCGAGGTGATCGTGGCGCCGAGCAGCGCGTCGGGGTCGGTGCCGGTGTTGACGATGGTGCCGATCGTGGTGGCGGCCTGGGGGTCGGTGCCGCCGGACACCAGGGTCATGTCCCGCAGCTGGATCGGACCGACGTTGGCGTTCGCCCCGTTGCCGGACGGGCCCTGCACCGAGGTGCCGGCGTCGACGCCGGAGGCGCACGCGGCGAGCGCGGGGACGAGGGCGAGGGCGCCCACCAGGGCGGCGGTGCGGCGGGCGGGGGTGCGGGTGGTGCTGCGCACGGGGTCGCTCCTGGGGGACCGGGGATCGGGCGCGGCCAGCCTAGGGCAGCCTCCCGCGAGCGCGCAGGCGGGCCGCGACGCGGGTGCCCTGCTGACCTCCCGATCAGTCCCCGCGAGGGTCGTGGAACCGCTCCAACGCGCTTTGTCAAGACTCCGTCAAGGCCTCTGACCTGCGAGAACGCCGTCCGGGGGCGAGGGGTCGCGTGCTAGACTGGGGCGAACCTGGAAAGGGGAACCCTGCATATGACGTTCACGGTCGGGGACACGGTCGTCTATCCGCACCACGGTGCGGCCACGATTGAAGCCATCGAGAAGCGGACCATCAAGGGCGTCGAGCGGGACTACCTCGTCCTGCGTGTTGCGCAGGGAGACCTCACGGTTCGCGTACCCGCCGAGAACGTCGACCTCGTCGGCGTCCGCGACGTCGTCAACCAGGAGGGCCTCGACCGCGTCTTCGACGTGCTGCGTCAGCCCTACACCGAGGAGCCGACCAACTGGTCGCGCCGCTACAAGGCCAACCTCGAGAAGCTGGCCAGCGGCGACGTGATCAAGGTCGCCGAGGTCGTGCGCGACCTGTGGCGCCGCGAGCGCGAGCGGGGCCTGTCCGCCGGCGAGAAGCGGATGCTGGCCAAGGCGCGGCAGATCCTTGTGTCGGAGCTCGCACTTGCCGAGAACACGAACGAGGACAAGGCAGAGGCGATCCTCGACGAGGTGCTCGCCTCCTGACCGGCAGCGATCCTGCTGACCCGGTCGGCAGGATCCACGGTCCTCGTTCGGAGGAACGAGCATGTCCCTGCACCTGAGGCGGGTCCCGAGCGTCGCCGTCGAGGCGCTCCGTCTGCTCTTCGTGGCGTTCGGCGCCGGCATCGGCTACCAGGTCGCGGTCTCCACGGGTGCCCATGACGGCACGCAGGTGCTCGGCGCGTTCTCCGGCCTGTGGGTGGGTGCCATCCTCGGCGCCCTCGGCGGCTACGTCGTCGGCGGCGTGCTGGCCCGGCTCACCATGCGCACCCTCGACCGCGGCGAGCGCGCCCTCGAGGGCCTCTCGGCCGAGCAGGTCATCGCCGGCGGGTTCGGCGCGGTCATCGCTGCCCTGTTCGCCACGGTGCTGGCCTGGCCGCTGTTCCTCATCGGCCAGCCCCTGCTCATGACGCCGCTGTTCCTGTTCGTGGTCGTCGTGGCGGCCCTGTTCGGCTTCCGCATCGGCCGCTCGCGCCGCGACGCGATGCTCGGGGTGGTCGGCGAGCGGGCCGGGCTCGCCCCGCGCACGCCGTCCCCCTCCTCGCTGCCGCGCCTGGTCGACACCTCGGTCGCGATCGACGGGCGGGTGCTCGACGTCGTCCGCAGCGGGTTCCTGCACGGCCGCTTCCTGGTGCCGCAGCCCGTCGTCGACGAGCTGCAGGCCATGGCCGACAGCTCGGACGACCTGCGCCGGGCCAAGGGCCGCCGGGGCCTCGACGTCCTGGAGTCGCTGCGCCGCGAGCACGGCGTGGAGCTGCTCACCGTGCCGGACGAGGCCATGGGCGTGCCGGACGTCGACGCCAAGCTGGTCCGGATGTCGATCGACCGCAACTGCGCCCTGCTCACCTTCGACACCAACCTGGCCAAGGCGGCGTCCATCGCCGGGGTCAAGGTGCTCAACCTGCACGGCCTCGCCCTCGCGCTGCGCCCGCTCGTGGTGGTGGGCGACGAGGTCGACCTCCACTTGCTCAAGGCGGGCAAGGAGGCCGGCCAGGCTGTGGGCTACCTCGACGACGGCACCATGGTGGTCACCGAGCAGGCCCGCGACCGCGTGGGCACCGACGTCCGCGTCGTGGTCACCAGCGTGCTCACCACGGCCAACGGCCGGCTCGTGTTCGCCCGTCCCCTCGCCCACGCCGGGGCCGCCCGGTGAGCCGCACCGCCGCGATCGTCCCCGCGGCCGGGCGCGGCGAGCGTCTCGGCCCGGGAGCGCCCAAGGCGCTGCGCACGCTCGGCGGGGTGCCCATGCTGGTGCACGCCGTGCGGGCCCTGGCCTCGGCGCGCGCCGTCGACCTCGTGGTGGTCGCCGCTCCCGACGACGCCGTGGCCGAGGTGTCGGCGCTGCTCCTCGAGCACGGGCTGGCGGACGCCGAGGGCGGCCGTGCGGGCGCGATGGTGGTCGCCGGTGGCGACACCCGGCAGGACTCCGTGGCCCGGGCGCTGCACGCGCTGCCGCCGGACTACGACGTGGTGCTGGTGCACGACGCCGCCCGTCCGCTGGTTCCCGTGACCCTCGTCGACGCCGTGGCCGCGGCCGTGCGCGGCGGCGCGGACGCCGTCGTCCCCGGCCTGCCGGTGGCCGACACCGTGAAGGCCGTCGACGCCGCCGACGTCGTGTCGGCCACGCTCGACCGCGCGCAGCTGCGCGCCATCCAGACCCCGCAGGGCTTCCGCCGCGCGGCGCTCACCGAGGCGCACGCGGCGTCCGACCCCGACGCGCCGGCCACCGACGACGCGGGCCTCGTCGAGCGGCTCGGCGGCAAGGTCGTCGTGGTGCCCGGCGACGAGGAGGCCTTCAAGGTGACGCGGCCGCTCGACCTGCTGCTGGCCGAGGCCGTGCTCGCGCGGCGGAGGGCCGCCGGTGTCGTCTCCTGAGCCGCCGCGGGTGGGGGTCGGCGTCGACGTCCACCCGTTCGCCGACGGTCGCGAGCTGCACCTGGCCTGCCTGCCCTGGCCCGGGGAGACGGGCCTGGCCGGGCACAGCGACGGCGACGTCGCCGCCCACGCCGCGTGCGACGCGCTGCTGTCGGCCGCCGGGCTCGGCGACCTGGGCTCGGTGTTCGGCACCGACCGGCCGGAGTGGTCCGGCGCCTCGGGCGCCGCGCTGCTCGGCGAGGTGCGCCGGCTGGTCGAGGCGGCCGGCTTCGCGATCGGGAACGTGAGCGTGCAGGTGGTGGGCAACCGCCCGCGGCTCGGCCCTCGTCGCGACGAGGCCCAGGCCGCGATGTCCGAGGTGCTCGGCGCCCCGGTGTCGGTCTCGGCGACCACCACCGACGGCCTCGGGCTCACCGGCCGCGGCGAGGGCCTCGCCGCCATCGCCACCGCCCTCGTCGTCCCCCGCTGACCCTCGCGTCGCGGGCGGAGGCGCCCGGGCGCAGGATGTCGGTATGCCTGCCTCCCTCACCGACACCGCCAAGGCCCTCCTCGAGGGCACCAACTTCGCGACCGTGGCCACGCTCGAGCCGGACGGGCAGCCGCAGCTGTCGCCGGTCTGGGTGAAGCACGACGGCGGCGACGTGCTGTTCTCCACGACCGTGGGCCGGCGCAAGCACCAGAACATCAGCCGGGACAACCGGGTGACGGTCTGCGTGATCGACCACGACAACCCCTACCAGTACGTCGAGGTGCGCGGCATCGCGACGATGACCGAGGAGGGCGGCCGGGCCCTGATCGACGAGTTCGCGAAGAAGTACCGCGGGCTCGACGAGTACCCGTACGACGACCCCGGCACCGTGCGCGTGGTGGTGCGGGTGACGCCGTACAAGGTCATCGACCGCTGAGGGCGGTGCCGGGCCCGCGGGCCTGCGCCGATTCGGCGTCGGGGGCACCCGCGCTGCGCCGATAGGCTCTGCCCGTGACCCTGCGCCTGCACGACACCGCCGCCAGGGCGGTGCGCGACTTCGTCCCCCTCGAGCCGGGACGGGCCTCGCTCTACCTGTGCGGCGCCACGGTGCAGGCGGCCCCCCACGTCGGGCACATCCGCTCGGGGGTCAACTTCGACGTCCTCGGCCGGTGGCTGCGCGCGTCGGGCTACGACGTCACCTTCGTGCGCAACGTGACCGACATCGACGACAAGATCATCGCGCGGGCGCAGGAGGAGGGGCGCCCGTGGTGGTCGGTGGCCACGGAGTTCGAGCGCGAGTTCGCCTGGGCCTACGACGTGCTCGGCTGCACCCGGCCGAGCATCGAGCCGCGGGCCACCGGTCACGTGCCGGAGATGATCGAGCTCATGCACGCCCTCATCGACAGCGGGCACGCGTACGCCGTGGACGGCGACGTCTACTTCGACGTCCGCTCCTACCCCGACTACGGCGCCCTCTCCGGCCAGCGCATCGACGAGATGCAGGCGGCGGGCGACTCCGTCGGCGACGCGCGCAAGCACGACCCGCGCGACTTCGCCCTCTGGAAGTCGGCCAAGCCCGAGGAGCCGTCGTGGCCCACGCCGTGGGGCCCGGGCCGGCCCGGATGGCACCTCGAGTGCTCGGCGATGGCGGGCAAGTACCTCGGCCGGGCCTTCGACATCCACGGCGGCGGGCTCGACCTCGTGTTCCCCCACCACGAGAACGAGATCGCGCAGAGCCGCTCGCTCGGCGACCCGTTCGCGCAGTACTGGCTGCACAACGCCTGGGTCACCACCGCCGGCGAGAAGATGAGCAAGTCGCTGGGCAACTCTCTTCTCGTGCGGGAGGTCGTCCGCCGGGTGCGGCCCATCGAGCTGCGCTACTACCTGATCTCCGCGCACTACCGGTCGATGATCGAGTGGTCGTTCGAGGCGCTCGAGGAGAACGCCGTCTCCTTCCGCCGGATCGAGGGCTTCCTCGAGCGGGGCGCCGACGCGCTCGGGACGGTCGAGGCCGTGGAGCGCGTCCGGCCGCAGGCGTTCGACGACGCCATGGACGACGACCTCGGCGTGCCGCAGGCGCTCGCCGTGGTCCACGAGACCGTGCGCGACGGCAACGCCGCGCTCGCGGCCGGCGACCTGGCCGCGGTGCACGCGGCGCACGACGCCGTGCTGGCCATGCTCGACGTGCTCGGGGTGGACCCGACGTCCGAGACGTGGCGGGGCGCGACCGGCGACGACGACCGGCTGCGCGCCGCGGTCGACCGGCTGGTGGCCGGACTGCTCGCCGCCCGGGCCCAGGCCCGCGAGGCGAAGGACTGGGCCACCGCCGACGCCATCCGCGACCAGCTCAAGAGCGCCGGCATCGCCGTCGACGACACCGCGGGCGGCTCGCGCTGGTCGCTGGACACCCCGAAGGACGTCTGATGGCCGGCAACTCCCAGCGCAAGGGCGCCATGCGCAAGGCGGGCACCAAGAAGGGCCAGACCGTGGGCTCCGGCGGCCAGCGCCGTCGCGGCCTCGAGCCCAAGGGACCGACCCCGAAGGCATCCGAGCGCACCAAGCACCCCGCCGCGAAGCGGGCGGCCCGCTCGGCGAAGGCGGCCGAGGCCGCCGCCCAGCGCGCTCCGGCGAGCGGCTCCGGCGCGCGCGGCGGCACGAGCGTGCGCACCCGCAAGGACGGCACGGAGCTGGTCGTGGGGCGCAACGCCGTCGTGGAGGCGCTGCGGGCCGGGGTGCCGGGCAAGGCGCTCTACGTGCAGCTCTACCTCGACAGCGACGACCGGGTCCGCGAGACCTACGCGCTGGCGGCCGAGACCGGCGTCCCGATGCTCGAGACCTCCCGCACCGAGCTCGACCGCCTCACCGCCGGCGCGATCCACCAGGGGCTGGCGCTGGCCGTGCCGCCCTACGAGTACGCCGACCCCCGCGACCTGCTCGACCGCGCGGCAGCGGCCGGCGAGCCGCCGCTGGTCGTCGCGCTCGACGGCATCACCGACCCGCGCAACCTCGGCGCCATCGTGCGCTCGGCGGCGGCCTTCGGCGCGCACGGCGTCCTCGTGACCGAGCGCCGCTCGGCCGGCATGACCGCCGCCGCGTGGAAGACCTCGGCCGGCGCCGCGGCCCGCGTGCCGGTGGCCAGAGCCACCAACCTCACCCGCGCGCTCAAGGCGTACGCCGACGCCGGGTGCATGCTCGTCGGCCTCGCCGCCGACGGCGACCCGCTCGACGACCTCGACCCGGAGCTGGCCGCCGGCCCGCTCGTCGTGGTGGTGGGCAGCGAGGGCGAGGGCCTGTCGCGCCTCGTGGCCGAGACGTGCGACGTGCGGGTCGGCATCCCGATGACGCACGACACCGAGTCGCTCAACGCCGGCGTGGCGGCAGGCGTCACCCTCTACGCCGTCAGCCGCGCCCGCCGCGCTCACTGACCCGGCTCAGCGGTCGCCCTTCCTCGTGTTGGTGGGGTGAGCGGCCAGTCTCCGGCGTCCTCGGGCGCGCCGCTCGGACTGCGTGCTCCCGCGACGACGTGAGGCCCTCACTCCGGCGTCGTGGCTACTCGAGCGGATCTCGGCCCGGGCCGATGAGCCCGGTGTCGTAGGCGAGGATCACCGCCTGCACCCGGCTGCGGAGCCCGAGCTTGGTGAGGATGCTGCCAACGTGCGTCTTGACGGTCGCCTCGGTCACGACGAGCTGGTCGGCGATCTCGGCGTTGGACAGCCCGCGTGCCACCGCCAGCAGCACGTCCCGCTCGCGAGGGGTGAGCTGCTCCAGCGCGCGCGTCTCATCCGTGTCGGTCGTGCCCGGCTCACCCAGATCGTGCGCGTGCAGGTCCAGCAGGCGCCGGGTGATCCGTGGCGACACCACGGCGTCGCCGTCGGCCACCGAGCGGATGGCGCGCGCCAGCTCGTCGACGGGCACGTCCTTGAGCACGAAGCCGCTCGCGCCCGCGCGTAGCGCCGCGAAAGCGTGCTCGTCGAGGTCGAAGGTGGTGACCACGAGGATCCGCGCGCCCGGGTCCAGAGCGACGATGCGCCGCGTGGCCTCGATGCCGTCGACACCGGGCATGCGCACGTCCATCAGCACGACGTCGGGCCGCAGGCTCTGGAACTGGCGCACGGCGTCGGCGCCGTCGATCGCCTCGCCCACGACCTCGAGACCGTCCGCCTCCTCGAGGATCATCCGGACGCCGGCACGCATCAGCGGCTGGTCGTCGACGACGAGCACACGTACGTTCATCGGCGCGCCACCCGGCGTGCGGCGGCGTACCGGCTCTCAGCCGTCGCTGCGAGCGGGAAGATGGCCCGGACGGTCCAGCCGCCGGCCGGATCGGCTCCGGCCTGCACCGCGCCTCCGTGAACGCTCGCACGCTCATGCATGCCGTGCAGCCCGTGCCCGCCACGACCGTCCCACCGTGAACCGGATCGCCCGTCGTCACGCACGGTGACGTGCACGGCATCTCCTCTGCGGTCGACGCGCACCTCGACCCGCGTCGCACCCGTGGCGTGCTTGAGGGTGTTGGTGATCGCCTCCTGCACGATCCGGTGCACGGTGAGCGCGATGCCGGGTGGCACGTCGAGTGCCGCGTCGGAGATCGTCGCCGTGGCGTCCAGACCTGTCGCCCGCACCTGCGCCACGAGATCGTCGATCTGACCGAGACCGGGCTGCGGATGGAGCCCGGCCCCTCCGGCATCGCCGCGCAGCAGGCCCAGCAGCCCGCGCATCTCCTCGAGGGCCTGGTGCCCGGTCGCCGACACCTGCGCCATCGCGGCAGCGGCCCGGCGCGGTTCACGCTCCAGCTTCACGGCGGCGGCGTCGGACAGCGTGACCATGACGGCCACGTTGTGCGCCACCACGTCGTGCATCTCACGCGCGATCCGCGCCCGCTCCGCCGCCACCGCCATGGCCGCCTGCTGCTCGTGCGTGCGCTCGAGCTGGGCAGCGTGGTCGCGGAGAGCCTCCAGAGTCTGACGCCGGGCGCGCACCCCGACCCCGCTCACCAAGGCCGCGAGGACGGGAGCCGAGAGCAGGAGCAGGGCTGGGAGGAACGGCAGACCGAGGGCCGCCGCGAAGTGCCAGCGCAGCGTCGCGAGCACGACGCCTGTCTCGACGACGACCGCAGCCAGGACCGCGACGCGCAGGCGGTAGGCGGCAGCCACCGTGCCCAGGTAGACGAGCAGCGCGACGTCGGCCGCCAACGTGATGTCGAGGCTCCACTGCACGAGGGACACCGCGCACGCGAAGACGAAGGTGCCCATCGGGAAGCGGCGCCGCCAGACCAGCGGCGCGACCAGCAGGATCGTGAGCAGCAGCCGTGGCATCAGGCCGCCCCCGGGCTGCCGGGCCCAGAACACCATCTGCGGCACGGTGCACGCAGCGATGCCTGCGGCGATGGCCCCGTCGACCAGCCCCGGACGAACCTTCAGCCACTCGGTCGCGTCGTCGAACAGCCTGTCGGTGGAGGACCCCGGAGCCTGGTCGGCGGACCACCGGCCCCACCAGGCGACGACCCGTGATCTGAGTGCGCCCATGACGACAGGATCGCCTAACCGAGGAACAGCGTCAGTGACAGTGGCGCGAGAGACCCCTGCGTGTTGCCCATGACCATCAGCATCAGCACGAACGAGGCGAACGCCGCAGCCCACGCGCCGAGCAGCAGAGGGACCTCGCGCCGGGTGGAGCGGCCGCCAGATGCTCGGGCACGCCGGACCAGTCTCCGCCAGGCAAGCAGACCGAGCACAGACACGACGACGAGCAGGACGCTCGTCACGACGGCCTTGGGACGCTGCCACGACAGGCGAGCATCGACGCGCTGCTGCAGCTCCGGGGGGACGGCCACGGGATTCGACGACTCCAGCCACGTCGACACCTCGTGCTGCACGACAGCCGACCGCGAGCCCTGTGCGGGCGAGCCCAGCATCCCCAGAGACCCTGCGAAGCCTTGGCGAGGCGAGAGCACTGTGCTGACGTTGGCGACGACGACGACGGCGAGCAGCAGCGCGACACCCGTGGCGAGCACAGCCCCCACGCCGTACGCGCGGCGCTCGAAGCGGCGCGCGGCGTCGCCCTGCGACCTGGCCCGGCCCCAGCCGCGCCAGAGCACGGCGCCCAGTCCGAGCACCAGGACGAGGAACACACCTCCGACGATCACCAGGACGAGGTGGAACCGCTGGTAGTCGCGGATCAGCAGCTCGAGGACGTCGTTGGGCTCGGTGCCCCGGGCCAGCATCGCGCGCAACGTGGTCTGCAAGGTCTGGTCCATGCGGCGACGCTAGGCGGCACGCGACGGCCGGTGCATCGTGCTGAAGGACCGCCTTCCGCCAGGCTCGCCTCCTCCTTTGGTCGTAGTCCGCCCATGGACTGGCGAGAGACCGTCGGGCCCCCACCCGCTCAGGCTGGTGCGGCAGGGACCTCGGCGTCCGGGGGTGGGTGGTCGGAGCCGTCCGCCGCATCCTCGAGCGCTCGCACGGCGTCGCGGTTGATGCGGTCGCCGAGCAGCGGGAACACGAGCACCGAGAGCGCGCCGGCGCCGACGAGCGCGGCGGCCGAGTCCGTGCGCATGAGCCCCTCGTCCACCTGGAGCGCGGTGATCGCGACCAGGATCGGCAGGGCCGTGGCGACGTAGAGGGTGAACTGCCACCGCTCGCGGACGTCGGGCAGCGCGCTGCGGTAGAGCACGAGCTGCGGCAGCCCGCGCACCAGCAGCAGCAGCACGAAGACGATAAGCATCGGGAACGGGTTGTCGAGGATCGCCCGGATGTCGAGCTTCGCCCCGCTCACCACGAAGAACAGCGGCACGAAGAAGCCGAAGCCGATCGCCTCGATCTTGGGCGCGAGCCGGTTGCGCTCGCCGGGCGGTGCGTAGCGCCGCAGGATGACGCCGGCGACGAAGGCGCCCAGCACGGCGTCGAGGCCGAACGACGCCGCGAGCCCGAGCAGGAAGAGCAGCAGGACGACGGTCCAGCGCACGGCGGTCTGCGAGCTCGTGTGGTGGCCGCGATCCATCAGCGCGAGCATCCGGTCGGTCATGAACCGCGCCGGCGCGCGCCACACGATCCACGAGAACAGCCCGAACACCACCAGCGTCACGAGGGTGACGCCGACCGAGTGCGACCCGAGCAGCAGGGCGATCGCCACGATCGGTCCGAACTCGCCGGCCGCGCCCGCACCCATGAAGTACGTGCCGAACGGGGTGCCCAGCGCGCCGCGGTCGCGGACGACGGGCAGCAGGGTGCCGAGCGCGGTGCTCGTGAGGGCGATGGCGAGGCCGGCCAGGTCGTGCACGATGCCGAGCGCCCACAGCCCGGCCGTGAGCACGAACGCGATCGCCAGCGAGGTGAGCCAGCCCGTGAGGGCGAGGCGGCCCGAGCGCCCTTGCACCGCCCGCTGCTCGAGCTCGAACCCGGCGAGGAAGAACAGCATCCCGAGCCCGAGCTCGTTGAACGTCTCGATGGTGTCGTTCACCCGGATCAGCCCCAGCACCTGCGGGCCGAACACGATGCCCATGCCGATGAGCAGCACGACCTCCGCCACCCGCAGCCGCAGCAGCCCCACCACGAGCGGGGCCGCGGCGGCGATGACGGCGATCACGAACAGCGTCGCGAGGCTCGTCCGCAGGTCGTCGGGGACTGCGGTGAGCAGGAGCGGGGAGGTCGGGTGCGGCACGGAGGGTCCGGTCAGTCGTCGAGCTGGTCGAGCTCGCTGAGGTCGAGCGGCTGGGTCTCGTCGAACCGTAGCCCGGTGAGGTCGCTCGGCGTGCCCAGGCGCTGGCCGAGCACGGCTCGCTCGTCCGGCTTGGTGCTCAGCACCGACGCCACGTAGTCGCGCGCCGCCTCGTCGAGGGACACGTCGCGACGCAGCCGCTCGCCCATGAACCAGCGGTGCTCGAGCACCTCGTGGAACATCTCCGCCGGCTCGAGCTTGCCGCGCAGCTCCGCGGGCACGAGGCCGGTGACCGGCTCGAACACCTCGGCCACCCAGCGGTGGGCCACGACCTCCTCGTCGGGTGCGTCGAGCCCGAGCTCCACCCGGTAGGTGTCGAGGTCGTTGAGCAGCCGCCGGGCCTGGTTCTCCTCCACGTCGAGCCCGGTGAGGCGCAGCAGGCGGCGCGAGTGGTGGCCGACGTCGACCACCTTCGGCGTCACGCGCACGGTCGTGCCGCCCTCCTCGGACACCACGGACAGCTCGGCGACGTCGAAGCCGAGGTCGTTGAGTCGCCGCACCCGCGCGTCGAGGCGGTGCCGCTCGCCGTAGCCGATCGTCTCCGGCGCGGAGATCTCGTGCCAGAGCGACTCGTAGCGCTCGCGGACCTGCCGCGCCATGGCGATCGGGTCGATGCTCGGGTGCAGCCGCCCCGACGCCTCGACGTCGAGCATCTCGCCGCCGAGGTTGAGCTCGGCCGTCTCGAGGTCGTACAGGCGCTGGCCCGCGCTGAGGTTGTCGTGGATCTCGCCGGTCTCGGCGTCGACGAGGTAGGCCGCGAACGCTCCGGCGTCGCGCCGGAACAGCGCGTTCGACAGCGAGCAGTCGCCCCACGCGAAGCCCACGAGGTGCAGCCGCACCATGAGCACCGCCAGGGCGTCGATGAGGCGGTTGGCGGTGTCGGGCCGCAGCGTGGTGGAGAACAGGGCGCGGTAGGGCAGCGAGAACTGGAGGTGACGGGTGATGATCGCGGCCGGCAGGTCCTCGCCGTCCGGGTTGGTCCGCCCCGCCACGATGCCGACCGGCTCGACGCAGGGGATGTCGCGGCGCCCGAGCTCGAAGAGCAGGTCGTACTCGTGCTGCGCGACCGGCTCGACGGTCTCCTTCACGGCGAAGACGTCACCGCCGAGGCGCACGAAGCGCACGACGTGGCGCGAGATGCCTCGGGGCAGGGCGACGATGGTCGACTCCGGCCACTCCTCCAGGGGCACGTCCCACGGCAGGAAGAGCAGGTCGTGCCGGCCGGCCGCCGCCGTCACGCGCAGGGCCATCGGGGCCTCCTGGCTCGGGTCTCTCGACGCCCGAGGAGGTGGCCGCGCCGTGAGCGCAGCCACCTCCTCGCGGTGGTCGGACGGGTCAGCCGCTGATGCGCTCGCCCGTCACGGAGTGGAAGGCGTGCATGTGGTCGGGGACGATCCCGACGAAGATGTGCTCGCCCTTGCGCGGTGGCACACGGCCGTCGGCGCGCACGATCACCTGACGCCCGGCGTCCTCGCCCACGTCGACGTGGCCGTAGACGTAGGCGTCGGCGCCGAGGCTCTCGACGACGTCCACCTCGAGCGGCCAGCCCGCCGACTCCTCGCCGATGCGCAGGTCCTCCGGCCGGAACCCGATGGTGACCTTCCCCGTGCCGCCCTCGGCCGCCTTGCGCGAGACCTCCGGGCTCAGCGGGATCAGCCGCGGGGTGCCGACCCGGCCGCCGATCGTGGCGCCGCCCTCGGCGAGGGGGATGGTGAGCAGGTTCATGGCCGGCGAGCCGATGAAGCCGGCGACAAAGACGTTGCTCGGGCGGTCGTAGAGCTCGCGCGGCGAGGCGCACTGCTGGAGCACGCCGTCCTTGAGCACCGCGACCCGGTCGCCCATGGTCATGGCCTCGACCTGGTCGTGCGTGACGTACACGGTGGTGACGCCGAGGCGCCGCTGGAGCGAGGCGATCTGGGTGCGGGTCTGCACGCGCAGCTTCGCGTCGAGGTTCGACAGCGGCTCGTCCATGAGGAACACCTGCGGGTTCCGGACGATCGCGCGACCCATGGCGACGCGCTGGCGCTGGCCGCCGGAGAGCGCCTTGGGCTTGCGGTCGAGGTACTGCGTGAGGTCGAGGATCTTCGCGGCCTCGGCGACGCGGGAGGAGATGTCCTCCTTGCTCACGCCGGCGATCTTCAGCGCGAAGCCCATGTTCTCCGCCACGGACATGTGCGGGTAGAGCGCGTAGTTCTGGAACACCATCGCGATGTCGCGGTCCTTGGGGGGCAGCATCGTGACGTCGCGGTCGCCGATGAAGATCTTCCCCATGTTGACGTCCTCGAGCCCGGCGAGCATGCGCAGGCTGGTGGACTTGCCGCATCCGGAGGGACCGACGAGGACGAGGAACTCGCCGTCCTCGATCGCGAGGTCGAGCGCGTCGACCGCGGGCTTGGTGGTGCCCGGGTAGATCCGGGACGCCTTGTCGAACGTGACTGGAGCCATGGCAGAGCCAACCCTTCACCGGCAGGAACGTGCCGGACGATCCGTTGTGACAGGGGCGCCGGACGGGTGCCCGGCTCGCCGAGCGTAACCGCTGTCACGCACGCGGGACAGGCATTCGGTGTCTCAGGTTGGTCCCGCATCAGCGCGGGACGGGCTCAGCCGATGTGCAGCACGCGGGCGTCGTGGGCGCCGAGCAGCACCTGCACGGCGCGGTCCTCGGCCACCTCGCCGAGCACGGTGTCGTTGCCCAGGTCGACGACCTCGGCGCCGGGCACGGCGTACTCGGTCATCACCTCGGTCTCCACAACGGGCTCGTCGGAGAAGTTCAGCACCGCGGCCGCGATCGCGCCGTCGGGCAGGCGCATCACCATGGCGAACAGCCCCGGGTGCTCGAGGTCGGGCACCTCGAGCAGGGTCGCCTCGGCGATGCCGAGCCGGGCCCGGAGGGCGAGCACGCCGCGCAGCCGGTTGACGAAGGAGTCCGGGTCGATGAGCTGCTCGGGCAGCGTTCCGTAGAGGGCGCGGCCGCGGGGCACGCCGGACTCGGACTGCTTCGCCGACGGGTCGACGCCCATGAGGTCGTGCGCGCCGCGGTTGATCCAGCGGGTGTCGCCGTCGTCGCTGAGGTGCGAGACGTCCTCGAGCGGCAGCGGCAGCATGCCGACGAGGTCCCACCCGGAGAGCGCGAACACTCCGGGCTGCCAGGCGTTGAACATGGCCATGAGGACGTGCGCGCGCCGGATCCGCTCGGTCATGTCCTCGTCGATGGTGTCGAGGTCGGTGACGCCGAGGGCTGCCGCGGCCACGCTCGCCGACGTGCAGGCGATGCCGTTGGTGGTGAACAGGTGGTTGTACGGGCGCTCCGGGCCGGTGAGGGCGGCGCGCAGCTCGGCCCGGACGATGTCGGCGAGCTCGCCGCCGGTGATGCTGCGCCCGTGCCAGGTGAAGTGGTCGTCGGAGTGCGTGTCGGTGAAGTGCACGAGCTCGTAGGTGAGCTCGTCGTGGTTCTGGAGGGCGTGCACCAGGGCGCCGTTGTCGATGCCGATGCGCAGGCTCTCGCGCATCACGATCTTGAGGAACTCGGCGTCGCCGTGCAGCAGCGCGTGGTGGTACGCCGGGCGGGCGACGAAGTCGTAGGAGAGGTCCGGCCCGGAGTCGGCGGTCGCCTTGATGGCGTCCATCGACAGGTTGAGCTCCTGGAAGGTGAACCCGCCCACCTTGCGCACCATGCTCGCGACGAGGTGGTTGGCGGCGCCGGAGAGCGGGTGGTCCTCGGACCATGCGGTGAAGCCGGGGCGGCGCTCGATGCCCAGGAAGCCGTTCGCGTCCAGGCGCAGCCCGCCGGAGCCGAGGTCGGTCAGCGAGTGCAGCGCGTCGCCCAGCACGAGCCGCGGGCCGGCGAACGACGGGTCGATCCAGTTGATGGAGGGCTGGCCCTCCTTGAAGTAGTGCAGGTACACCCAGCGGCGCTCGACGCCGTCGACGCCGAGAACGGGCGGGGTGGCGGCCCAGTTGGTGTCCTTGACCCCGGGCTGCCAGAACAGCACGCGCTGCATCGGGCCGACGATGTAGCCGGCGTCGGCCAGCGCGCGCTCGGAGACGACGTCGAGGTTGACCGAGTCGCGACCCTCGGGCACCTCCGGCAGCAGGTCCCAGTCCTGGGGGTCGACGAGCACCATGTGGTAGATGCCCGGGTAGTCGCCGTAGTTGAACTCCGCGAGCCGGAAGTCGGCGCCCTTGCCGGTGTGGCCGGGCACGACGTCGTCGATCACGGTGCCGCTGTGGGCCGCGGCGGTGGCGCACAGCACCCGGAACTCGTCGGAGGACCCGAACGCGTGGTCGATGTGCGTGCTGATCCGGTCGAAGTGCCCGTCGATGGTGGGCGTGTGCTCCCAGCCGGTGATGCCGCCGGCCCGCTTGAGCGGGCCGGTGTGCACGCCCTGGATGCCGATGGAGGCGAACGCGCGCCACAGCTCGGGGTCGGAGAGCGTGCCGAGGAACGACTGCGCCGGGGCGTTGATGAGCGAGGTCGGGTACGACGTGTACCAGACCGACGCGGTGCGGACCGCGGCCTGCGGGTCCGGCCGCGCGAAGGCGTTCTGCCACATGGCGCCGTGGCCGGTGAGCTGCCGGCCGGTCTCGACGGCGTCGCCGAGCATCGACTCCGACACCAGCCACGCGACGTAGTCGGGGTTGGCCGCGACCGGCTCGCCGCGGCCGATGAGCTCCTCGGTGTCCGGCGGCCGCACCCGGCTCGTGACAGGCCGGCTCGACGCCCGGGAGGGGCGCGAGGTGGCAGGACCGCCGCTCATGACCGTCGTGGGCGAGTCGGGCTCGGGCACGTCACGAGTGTGGCAGCACCGCGTAGCGGTCGTGGTCGTCCGTTCGTCCGGCGCGTCGCGGTCATGCGGCTCCCCCTCGCTCCGACGTCGCGCGGCGGTCGGCGAGCAGCCGCTGCAGCAGGCGCACGACGTCCTCGGGCCCTGCGACGCGGTGCGAGGCGGCGCTCGGGCCGTCGCCCACCTTCACGCCGACGTCGTCGGGACCGAGCGCGCCGAACACGGTCTCGTCGGTGACGTCGTCGCCGAGGTACAGCACGCGGTCCGCCGACACCGCCGCGCGCAGCGCGTCGACCGCGGCGCCCTTGGTGGCGTCGAGCACCGAGAGCTCGACGACCTCCTTGCCCCGGGTGACGTGCACGCCCTCGAGGGTCGCCGGGCCGTCGAGCACCGCACGGCTCACGCGCGCCGCGTCGTCGCGCGACGCGTTGCGCACGTGCACCGCGATCCCCGCGGGCTTCCGCTCGAGCAGCACGCCCGCGACGCCGTCGGCCACGGCGTGGACGGCCGCGAGCACGGTGCGCAGGCGGTCCTCGTCGCGCGGGGAGAGGACGAACGCGTCGGACTCGGCGCCGTGGCTGCCGATGGTGCGCACCGAGGCCGACGTCGGGGCCAGCCGGGCCAGGGCGTCGCGCGAGCGGCCGGAGACGAGCACCACGGTGGTGCCGTCGAGGGTCGCGAGCTCCTCCAGCGCCTCGAGGCCGCCGGGCAGCGCGCGGGCGGCCTCGGGGTCGGCAACGATCGGCGCGAGGGTGCCGTCGAAGTCCACGGCGACGAGGAGCCGGCCGGCCGCGGCCGCCGAGGCGAGCGCGGTGCCGAGGGCGTCGTCGACGACCGTCACACGTGGTCCTGCGACTTCTCCAGGGCGGTGAGGAAGTCACCGGCCCATCGGTCGACGTCGTGCTCGAACAGGTGCTCGCGCATCGCGTGCATGCGCTGCCGGAGGTCGGCCGGGTCCGCGGCGAGCGCGTCGCGGATCGCCTGCTTGACGCCGTCGGCGTCGTAGGGGTTCACCAGGAAGGCCTGGGTGAGCTCCACCGCCGCACCGGTGAACTCCGAGAGGACCAGCGCACCGTCGTCGTCGGGACGGGCTGCGACGTACTCCTTGGCCACCAGGTTCATGCCGTCGCGGTAGGGGGTGACGAGCATGACGTCGGCGGCGACGTAGAACGCGACCAGCGACTCGCGGTCGAGCGGCTGGTGCAGGTACTGGATCGGCGGCGACCCGATGTCGCGGAAGTCGCCCATCGCCCGGCCGATCATGAGCTCGATGTCGTCGCGCAGGCGCTGGTAGTCCTCGACGTTCTCGCGGCTGGGCGTGGCGATCTGGACGAACACCGCCTCGCCGGGCTCGATCGACCCGTCGGCCAGCAGCTCGCTGACGGCTTTGAGCCGGACGTCGATGCCCTTGGTGTAGTCGAGCCGGTCGACGCCGAGCAGCACCCGCTTGGGGTTGCCGAGCTTCTCGCGGATCTCCTCGGCCTTGGCGCGGACCTCGGGCGTGCGGGCGATCGCGTCGTAGCCCTTGGTGTCGATGGAGATGGGGAACGCCTGGACCGTGACCCGCCGGTGGCCGCCGTGCGCGTGCGGGTCGGCGACGACGACACCGCCCGGGTCCGGCTCGACGTCGAGCAGCCGGGCCACCACGGCGAGGAAGTTGGCCGCCCCGCCGGGGGTGTGGAAGCCGACGAGGTCGGCGCCGAGCAGGCCCGCGGCGATGGCGCGCCGCCAGGGCAGCTGCACGAACAGCTCGAGCGGGGGGAAGGGGATGTGCAGGAAGAACCCGATGCGCAGGTCCGGGCGCAGCTCGCGCAGCATCGCCGGCACGAGCATGAGCTGGTAGTCGTGCACCCACACCGTGGCGCCCTCGGCCGCGACCGCGGCCACGTGCCCGGCGAACAGGCGGTTGACCTCGACGTAGGGGTCCCACTGGTGGCGGTGGTAGACCGGCGGCACGATCGCGTCGTGGAACAGCGGCCAGAGCGTGCTGTTCGAGAAGCCCTCGTAGTAGCCCTCCACCTGGCGGCGGGTGAGCTCCACCTCGTCGAGCGGGCAGGGACCGACGTCGTCGGGCACCGGCTCGAGCGGGGGCAGGTCGTCGCCGGCCTCGGGGTCCGGCGCGAGGCGTCCGGACCAGCCCACCCAGGCGGCGTCGCCGCCGCGCAGCATGGGTTCGAGGGCGCTGACCAGGCCTCCGGGCGACCGGCTCCACGTGGTGGTGCCGTCGTCGGCGACCTCGGCCGAGACGGGCAGGCGGTTGGCCACGACGACGAAGTTCCCGTGCCCGGCCATGCCACGACCGTACGAGCGAATTGTTACGGATGAAACCTCGCGTCCGGCCGGCCCGCTCGGACGTGCGGTTCGTCACACCCCCGGGAGCGCTCCCGCGTCCGCTGGCGGCAGCGCCGTGATCAGGGCGCGGAGGGCCGCCAGCCCGTCGTGGACGTCGGTGAACCTCGTGGTCAGCGGGGCCAGCCCGATGCGGATGCCGTCCGGATAACGGAAGTCGGGCACGACGCCGCGGTCCGTGAGCGCCTGGGTGAGGGCCGCCGCCTCCGGGTGGCGCAGGGTCACGTGCGAGCCGCGCCAGGCCGGGTCGCGCGGCGAGGCGAGGGTGACCCCGAGCCCGGCGAGCCAGGCGTCGGCGAGGTCGACGGCGTAGGTCGTGAGCGCCACGGACTTGGTGCGCACGGCGTCCATCCCGGCCTCGGCGAGCAGGCCGACGCCGACGTCCACGCCGGCCAGCGCCAGCGGCGACGGGGTGCCGGTGAGGAACCGGCGCACCCCGCCTGCAGGGACGTACTCGGGGCCCATGGCGAAGACGTCGTCGTGGCCCATCCACCCGGGCACCGGGTTGGCCAGCGCCGCGTGGTGCACGGTGCGGGCCCAGATCCACGCCGGGGCGCCGGGCCCGCCGTTGAGGTACTTGTACGAGCAGCCGACGGCGAGGTCCGCGCCGATGCCGGGCAGGTCGAGGGCCACCGATCCCGCGGCGTGCGAGCAGTCCCAGAGCATGAGCGCGCCGGCGTCCTGCACGGCGCGGGTGATGCCGGGCAGGTCGGCGATGGCGCCGGACCGGTAGTCGATGGCGGAGAGCAGCACCACGGCGACGTCGTCGTGCAGCACCGAGGCCACCTCGGGCGCCAGGACCGGCTCGACCTGCCCGGGCGAGCCGGGCTCCATCGGCCCGAACCAGCGCACCGACCCGCCGCGCTGGCGGGCCACCTCGGTGGCGACGTAGCGATCGGTGGGGAACTCGCCGCGGTGCACGACGACGGTCGTGCGGCCGGGGCGCAGGTCGAAGGCGGCGTGCAGGAGCTTGTAGAGGTTGACTGTGACCGTGTCGCACACGACGGTCTCGCCGGGCGCGGCCCCGAGCAGCGCGGTGCCGAGGCGGTCGCCCACCTGAAGGGGCAGGTCCATCCAGCCCTCGCCCCACGAGCGGATGAGGCGGTCGGCCCACTGCTCGTGCACCACCTGCTCCAGCCGGGCCGCGGTGGCCGCGGGAGCCCGGCCCAGCGAGTTGCCGTCGAGGTAGACCAGCGCCTCGTCGGGGATCTCGAAGCGGCTGCGGAACGCGGCCAGCGGGTCGGCGGCGTCGAGGGACTCGGCGTAGGAACGATCGAGGTCCATGCGTCCACCCTGCCAGGGGAGGGCGGACCGCGCCGCCGGGTCGGTCAGCCCCCCGCGGGCGATGCGACCGGGGTCGGCGCGCCGGCGGCGGCCAGGGTGGCGCGGGCCTGCTCGGCGGTGGGGACCACGACCTGCTCTCCGGGCACGGGCACCACGCGGCGCGCGACCAGGAACGGGTGGCCGCCGTCGGCGGGGAAGCCCCAGAACACCTCCACCTTCGCGACGTCGCCGCAGGCGTTGGTGTGCACCATCCACTGCGTGGCGCCGTGGTCCGGCGAGCCGAGGTACATCACGACGTGCTTGTAGGGGCACGAGCCGTCGGGGCAGGTGTCGTAGAGCACCAGGTCGCCCGGGCGCAGGGCGTCGGGCGCCACCTCGGCGTAGTGCGGGTCGAGCGCGACGCCGTCCCACGGGACCATGTTCCGCGTCGAGGGCGCCCAGCCGGGGCCGGCGGTGCCGAGCCCCGCCCCCTCGTGGAAGGCGCGGGAGACGAACGACGAGCAGTCGGCGCGGAAGGGCAGCAGTCGACCGGTGCCGCCGCAGGCGTAGGCCGCGCCGAGGTGCTGGAAGGCCCACGTGATGGCGAGCGCGGCCTGCGGTGTGGCGGCCTGGCGCACGGCCTTGGCGCACAGCTCGTGGACGCCGATCGCCTCGGACCCGTCGCGCAGGGTGCCCGGCACCTCCGTCGTGGGGCAGCCGTCCGGCCCGACGGCGACCTGCGGCGGGGCGACGGCGAGCGCCTTCAGCTGGGCGTCCAGCGCGGCGACGCTCGCGCGGGTGACGGCCAGCGCGGCGTCGGCGTCGGCGGAGGCCGTCCTCGCCTCGGCGAGCTGGAGGTCGAGGGCGTCGCGCCGCGCCACCGCCAGCGCGAGGTTCGTGCGCGCGGTGAGCGACGCGCTCACGATGCCGGAGGCGGTGTCGCGCAGGGTGCGGACGGTGTCCAGGCGCGCCAGGAACGCCTCGGGGCCGCCGGTGACCACGGTGCCGATCGCGCCGAGGCCGCCGTCGCCCTGCTGGTAGAGGTCGCGCACGACGTCGTCCGCGCTGCTCTGCGCCTGCGCCGCCTGCGCCGTGTCGAGCCACACCGCGGCGTCGGCGGCCGCGCGCTGGGCGAGCAGGCCGGACACGCCCGCGGCGGCCTTCTCGGCGGCCGCGACCTGGGCCGGGAGCTGACGCGCGGCGGTGTCGCGCAGCTCGGTGAGGGTGAAGTACTCGTCGTACTGGCCGAGGTCCGGGCCGATCCCGTCGTTGGGCGGCTGCGGCGCCAGCGTGGGCGAGGGCGCGGCCTGGGGCTGCGGTCCCGTGGCGGTCGGGTCCGGCGTGCCCCACACCGGGGTCCCGGCGTCGGGGCCCCAGGGGGTGGCCGTGTCCGTCGGCGCCGAGGGGTCGGCCGTCGGCAGGTCGGTGGGCGCGGCGGAGTCGGTGGGGGCGGGCGATCCGGTCGGGGTGTCGCTGGGCGAGGGGACCGCGGGGTCGGTGGGGCCGGCGCCGGCCGAGCCGGTCGGGTCCGGGGTGCTCGTGCCCGAGCCGGACGGCGTGGCGGAGTCCGTCGGGGTGGGCGTGGCGTCGGCGTACGCCGGGCCCGCCACGACCGAGAGCACCAGCGCGCACAGGGCGGCGGCGAGCACCGGGCGGCGGGCGCGGGGGGGCACGGGCCCATCCCTCCGTGCGTGCGGGTACGGACGGCGTACGACGGACGGACGCCGGGCGACGAGCGGGTGACCATCCGGTGACTCCGACGCCGGCCGGCGGCCACGCCGATCGTGCGGGGCTCCGCGACCAGCATGGGAGGGCCGGAAGTCCGTGTCATCGCCGGAAATTGGGGGGTGCCGCTCGCGCGTGGTCACCTCGCGGTCACGGTGCGTCCCGGCTCACGCGAGGGGGTGCCCGCCCGGACCGTAGGATCGCGACGACGCGCCGCGAGGTGCGCGGCCGACGTGGCGCAACTGGCAGCGCACCTGTCTTGTAAACAGGTGGTTGGGGGTTCGAGTCCCCCCGTCGGCTCTCTCGTGAGCTGCGGCGAAGCTCCCCACGATGTCCCGGGACTCCGGCCGCCCGGGTGCGAGGCCGGAGCCGGCGGTCCCTGCGGGCGGTGACATGCTGGCGGGGTGGGCAGCGGCGGGGTGGCACTGGCGGGGTCGACGTTCCTCGCCTCGGCCGTGGAGTCCGTCGAGGCCCTGACGATCGTGCTCGCGGTCGGCGTCACCCGGGGATGGCGGTCGGTGACCCTCGCCGTCGCAGCCGCGTTCGGGGCGCTGGCCCTGCTGGTCGCGGTGGTGGGGCCGGGCCTGGTCGCGGTGCCCCTGGACGCCCTGCGCCTCGTCGTCGGCGCGCTGCTGCTGGTGTTCGGGCTCCAGTGGCTGCGCAAGGCGATCCTGCGCGCGTCCGGCCTCAAGGCGGTGCACGACGAGGTGGCGATCTTCGCCCGCGAGGCGGCGGAGGCGCGCGAGCACGCCCCTGCCGACCCGCACGGCTTCGACGCCTACGCCTTCACCGTCGCGTTCAAGGGCGTGTTCCTCGAGGGGCTCGAGGTGGTCTTCATCGTCCTGACGTTCGGCGCCACTGCGGCGAACGTGCCGCTGGCCGCCGTGAGCGCGCTGGCGGCGGTGGCGGTCGTGGTCGCGGTCGGCTTCGTCGTGCGTGGCCCGCTCGCTGCGGTCCCGGAGAACGTGCTCAAGGGCGTCGTGGGCGTGATGCTCACCTCGTTCGGCATCTTCTGGGGGGCCGAGGGCGCCGGCGTCGTGTGGCCGGGGGGCGACCTCGCGCTCCCGCTCGTCGTCCTGTGCGTGGCTGCCTTCGCGGTCGCCTGCGTCGCCGGGCTGCGCGCCACGATCCCCGACGCCGCGAGGGCCGGGTCGTGAGGGCCGCGTCGTGAGGTGGGTGCGCGCCTTCGTGGCGTTCGTCTACGACTTCGTCGTCGGGGACGACTGGCGCGTGGCGCTCGGCGTGCTGGCCGGGCTGCTGGGCACCGTGCTGCTCGTGCGGGCCGGGGTCAACGCCTGGTGGGCCCTGCCGCTGGCGGCCGCCGCGGCGATGGGCGTGTCGCTGGGCCGCGCGCTGCGGCGCTCGTCCTGAGCGGACCCGTCCTCAGGCTCCGGCGCCCGGCGTCCAGCGCCCGTCGCCCGTCGGGCTGAGCAGCCGCGCCCGGTCGAGCTCGGCCGGGTCGACGTAGCGCGGGATGTCGGAGACGGACTGGGTCTCCACGAGGTCCTCGGCCGCCACCCTGGCCTCGTCCTCGAGCTCGGCCAGCGGCCGCCGGAAGGGGTTCGCCTGCTCCACCCCGCCAGTGTCGCCGTCCACGAGGATCCCGGCAACGACCGAGCGCGGGCGGCCATCGGGCCGGAAGGACGGTGCCGGGACCACGCAGTACCGTTCGCCGCGTGACCACCGAGGCCGAGGCGACGACGGGCGCGCGGCTCGATGTGCACCGCGTGCAGCGGCGCACCCTCGCCACGCTCTCGGCCGCGCAGGTGCTCGGCGGCGTGGCCGTGGCCGGATCAGTCGCGGCGGGGAGCCTCATCGCGGCGTCGCTGGCCGGCGACGGGTTCGCCGGGATGGCGCAGACCTTCGGCGTGCTCGGGTCGGCGCTGTTCGCGCTGCCGCTGGCGCACATCGCGCTCACCCGCGGGCGCCGGGCCGCGCTGTCCACGGGCTACGGCGTCGGCATGGCCGGGGCGGTCGTGGTGGTGGCGGCCGGCGTCACGCGGTCGCTGCCGCTGGTGCTGCTCGGCTGCCTGCTCGTGGGCGTCGCGTCGGCGTCGAGCTACCAGGCGCGCTACGCCGGCACCGACCTCGCCGAGCCCGCGCACCGCGCGCGGCACCTGTCGGTGGTCGTCTGGTTCGGCACGATCGGCGCCGTCGTGGGGCCGAACCTGCTCAACCTCTCCGGCGACCTCGCGCTCTCGCTGGGGCTGCCGCAACTGACCGGCCCCTACATCACGGCCGGGGTGACGCTCGGCCTGGCCGTGCTGGCGCTCCAGCTCTTCCTGCGGCCGGACCCCTACCTGCTGGCGCGCGACCTCGCCGCGGACCCGTCATCGGGGGCGCCACCGCGCCGCCCGGGCCTGCGCGACGGCATCGCGCACCTGCGCCGCCACCGGCGGGCGATGATCGGCGTCACGTCCGTGGCCCTCGGCCACGTCGTCATGGTGATGGTCATGGTGATGACGCCGGTGCACATGCGCCACGTGGACGTCTCGCTCCAGCTGATCGGCCTCGTGGTCAGCGTCCACGTGGTGGGCATGTACGCGTTCGCCCCGGTG
Source organism: Frankiales bacterium (assembly GCA_016125335.1). Lineage (NCBI taxonomy): Bacteria > Bacillati > Actinomycetota > Actinomycetes > Frankiales > Frankiales bacterium. The sequence continues at coordinate 51,317 of WGLY01000026.1, read as the reverse complement.
GTGGGCTGGTGCGTCGACCGGATCGGGCGCGTGCCCATGGTGCTCGTCGGCGTCGGCGTGCTGCTCGGCGCGTGCCTGGTGAGCGGCCTGGCGCCGGCCGACTCCGTACCGGTGCTCGGCGTCGGGCTCTTCCTGCTGGGCCTCGGCTGGTCGTGCACGCTGATCGCCGGCTCCACGATGGTCACCGACGACATCGCCGAGAACGAGCGCCCCGCGGTGCAGGGCCTCTCGGACCTGGTCATGAACCTCGCGGCCGCGGGCGGCGGCGTGGTGGCCGGCGTCGTGGTGGCCACGTCGTCCTACTCCGTGCTGTGCGCGGTGGCCGCGGTCCCCGTGCTCGCCCTCGGGGCCGTCGCGCTCCCCGCGCTGCGCGCACCGGGTGAGGTCAGCACCGGCGACGCCGGCTGAGTCCGCTACGTACCGGCCGCCCAGCAGCCCCGCCGGTAGCCTCGGGGGAGGGCCTCCCGGCCCGCTCCGGGGCGACGTGCCCGGCCGGGCCGCTGCCCTCACGGACGAAGGAGAGCGGTGAGCCACGACCACGACCACGGGATGCGCGACACCGCGCTCGCCCACCGTGGCCCGCTCGCCGTGGTGCTGGGCATCTCCTCGACCATCCTGGTGGCCGAGGTCGTCGGCGGCCTGGTGTCCGGCAGCCTCGCGCTGCTGGCCGACGCCGGCCACATGCTCGCCGACGTCGCCGGTCTCACCCTGGCCCTCGTGGCCGCGACGCTCTCGCTGCGACCGGCCACGCCGGAGCGCACTTGGGGCTACCGCCGCGCCGAGGTGGTCGCCGCCGCTGCTCAGGCCGCGCTGCTCCTCGCGGTGGGCATCGGCGTCCTGGTCGAGGGGGTGCGGCGTCTGCTCGACCCGCCCGAGGTCGACTCCGGGCTGATGTTCTGGTTCGCCCTGCTGGCGCTGGGCGGCAACGCCGTGTCCGTGCTCGTGCTCACCCGGATCCGCCAGGGCAACCTCAACACCCGGGCCGCGACGCTCGAGGTGCTCGCCGACGCGCTCGGCGCGTTCGCGGTCGTGGTGGCCGCCGTGCTCATCGACCGGCTGGGCTGGCTGCGGGCGGACGCCGTCACCTCCATCGCGATCGCGCTGCTCATCGTGCCGCGCACCCTGCGCCTGCTGCGCGAGTCCGTCGACGTGCTGCTCGAGGCCACGCCGAAGGGGGTCGACCTCGGCGACGTGCGCAACCACCTGCTGGGGGTCGCGCACGTGCTCGAGGTGCACGACCTGCACGCCACGCAGGTGGCGACCGACCTGCCCGTGCTCACCGCGCACGTCGTGGTGGAGGACGAGTGCTTCCACGACGGGCACCTGCCGCTGCTGCTCGACGAGATGCAGAGCTGCCTCGCCGACCACTTCGACGTCGAGCACTCCACGTTCCAGTTCGAGCCGCCCGGCCACGGCGAGCACGAGCACCCGGTGCACGCCTGACGCGAGCCCGACCACCGCCGAGTGCTTGCCCGAGCCGCGTCAGCGGCAGATCATGGCGAGGCAGGTGGTGGCACGGTCGTCGAGCGAAGGCGCTGGGATGTCGGGTCAGGAGTGGTCGGCCGAGACCGTCGCCGGCATCGTGCGCGAGCACGCCCACCTGCGCGGCCCGCTCCTGCCGGTGCTCCACGCGGTGCAGGAGCGCATCGGCTGGATCCCGCCCGACGCCGTCCCTGTGATCGCGCACGAGCTCAACCTCTCGCGCGCGGACGTGCACGGCGTCGTCACCTTCTACGCCGACTTCCGCACCGAGCCGCCCGGCCGCACCGTGGTGGGGGTGTGCCGCGGCGAGGCGTGCCAGTCGCGCGGGGGCCGCGACCTCGAGGCGCACGCGCAGGACGCGCTCGGCGTGCCCTTCGGCGGCACGACGCAGGACGGCGAGGTCACGCTCGACCAGGTGTTCTGCCTCGGCAACTGCGCGCTGCCGCCGTCGGTCACGGTCGACGGCCGGCTGCACGGACGGGTCGACGCGGCGACGTTCGACCGGCTGCTCGCGGAGGCCCGGTGACCACGGTCTACGTCCCGCGCGACTCCGCGGCCCGCTCGGTCGGCGCCGACGAGGTGGCACTCGCCGTGCTGGCCGAGGCCGAGCTGCGCGGGGCCGACGTCACGCTCGTGCGGAACGGGTCGCGCGGCATGCTGTGGCTCGAGCCGCTCGTCGAGGTGGCCACACCGCAGGGCCGGGTCGCCTACGGGCCCGTGCGCGCCGACGACGTCGCGTCGCTGTTCGACGCCGGCCTCCTCGAGGGCGGCGCGCACGCGCTGGCGCTGGGCCCCACGGAGTCGCACGAGTGGCTGGCCCGACAGAACCGGCTCGCGTTCGCACGGGTGGGCGTGGTCGACCCGCTCTCGACCGACGACTTCCTCGCGCACGGCGGCCTCGCCGGGCTCCGGGCCGCGCTGGCGATGCCGCCGGCCGACGTCGTCGAGGCCGTGGTGGGGTCCGGGCTGCGTGGGCGCGGCGGCGCCGGGTTCCCCACAGGGATCAAGTGGCGCACGGTCGCGGAGGCCGACGGCCCGCTGAAGTTCGTGTGCTGCAACGCCGACGAGGGCGACAGCGGCACCTTCGCCGACCGCATGCTGCTGGAGGGGGATCCCTTCGCGCTGCTGGAGGGCATGGCCGTCGCGGCGCACGCGGTGGGCGCGACCGAGGGCTACGTGTACGTGCGATCGGAGTATCCCGACGCCGTCGCCACCCTGCGCTCGGCCGTCGAGCTGGCCCGCGCGGCCGGGTGGCTCGGCGAGGACGTCCTCTGCTCCGGGCTCACGTTCGACATCGAGGTGCGCGTGGGCGCAGGGGCGTACATCTGCGGCGAGGAGACCTCGATGCTCGAGAGCATCGAGGGGCGCCGCGGCACGGTGCGCCCCAAGCCGCCGATCCCCGCCCTGTCCGGGCTGTTCGGCCGGCCCACCGTCGTCAACAACGTGCTCTCGTTCGCCTCGGTGCCCGCCGTGCTGACCGGCGGGCCGGCGTCGTACGCCGCCCTGGGCACCGGCCGGTCCCGCGGCACGCAGGTGTTCCAGCTCGCGGGCAACGTCGCGCGCGGCGGGATCGTCGAGACCGAGTTCGGGCTCACCCTGCGCGAGCTCGTCGAGGGCTACGGCGGCGGCACGGCGTCGGGCCGCCCGGTGCGCGCGGTGCAGGTGGGCGGCCCGCTCGGCGCCTACCACCCGGCCGACGGCCTCGACGTCCGGCTCGACTACGAGGAGCTCGCGTCGGTGGGCGGCATGCTCGGCCACGGCGGCGTGGTGGTGTTCGACGACACCGCGGACATGGGTGCGCAGGCGCGCTTCGCGATGGAGTTCTGCGCCGTGGAGTCGTGCGGCAAGTGCACGCCGTGCCGGGTGGGCGCCGTGCGCGGCGTCGAGGTGATCGACGCGATCCTGCACGGCCCGTCCGAGGAGAGGGCCGGGCAGGCGGCGCTGCTCGAGGACCTGTGCGAGCTGATGGCCGACGGCTCGTTGTGCGCCATGGGCGGCCTCACGCCGCAGCCCGTGCGCTCGGTGCTGCGCCACTTCGGCGAGGACCTCGGGCTCACCCCCGTGGCGAGCAGGGACGGCACATGAGCACGCCGGGGCCGCGACGGGGCGGCGCGGGACGCAGCACGGTGCCGACGGAGGAGGTGCGCTGATGGGACGGACCGGGACGGTCGACCTCGGCACCCCGGCGGTGCCTGGCAAGGCGACGGTGCAGGTGGTGGTCGACGGCATCCCCGTGGTGGTGCCGCCGGGGACGTCGGTGATGCGCGCCGCGGCGCTGGCCGGCATCGACGTGCCGAAGCTGTGCGCCACGGACTCGCTCGACGCGTTCGGCTCGTGCCGGCTCTGCCTCGTCGAGGTGGAGGGCCGGCCGGGCACGCCGGCGTCCTGCACCACGCCGTGCACGCCGGGCATGACGGTGTCCACGCAGACGCCGAGGCTCGAGCGGCTACGGCGCGGCGTGATGGAGCTCTACGTCTCCGACCACCCGCTCGACTGCCTGACCTGCCCCGCGAACGGCGACTGCGAGCTGCAGGACATGGCCGGCGTCGTCGGCCTGCGCGAGGTGCGCTACGCCGAGGGCGTCAACCACCTCGACGGCCCCACCGACGACAGCAACCCCTACTTCTCCTTCGACGACAGCAAGTGCATCGCCTGCTCCCGGTGCGTGCGGGCGTGCAGCGACATCCAGGGCACCTTCGCCCTCACCATCGCCGGCCGCGGCTTCGACTCCCGCGTGGTCGCGGGTGCGGGCGAGTCGTTCATGCAGTCCGAGTGCGTCTCCTGCGGCGCGTGCGTGCAGGCCTGCCCCACGTCGACGTTGCAGGAGAAGACGGTCATCGATCTCGGAGTGCCCACCCGCTCGGTGCGCACCACGTGCGCCTACTGCGGCGTCGGCTGCTCGTTCGTCGCCGAGCTGCGCGGCGACCAGGTCGTGCGGATGGTGCCGGACAAGGACGGCGGGGCCAACGAGGGCCACAGCTGCGTGAAGGGCCGGTTCGCGTGGGGCTACGCCACGCACCGCGACCGGCAGCTGCGGCCGATGGTGCGCGAGACGACGTCGGACCCCTGGCGCACCGTCGACTGGGACGAGGCGATCGCCCACACCGCGCGCCGGCTGCGGGAGATCCAGGAGGAGCACGGCGTCGGTGCGATCGGCGGCATCACCTCCTCGCGGTGCACCAACGAGGAGGTCTACGTCGTCCAGAAGATGATCCGGGCGTCGTTCGGCAACAACAACGTCGACACCTGCGCGCGGGTGTGCCACTCGCCCACGGGCTACGGGCTCAAGCAGACCTTCGGCACCTCCGCGGGCACCCAGGACTTCCCGTCGGTGGAGCACGCCGACGTCGTGCTGCTGATCGGCGCCAACCCCACCGACGGCCACCCCGTGTTCGCCGCCCGGCTCAAGCGACGGCTGCGCGAGGGCGCGAAGCTGGTCGTCGTCGACCCGCGCCGCATCGACCTGGTGCGCTCGCCGCACGTCGCCGCCGAGGAGCACCTGCAGCTGCGCCCCGGCACCAACGTCGCGATCGTGAACGCGCTCGCGCACGTGGTGGTCACCGAGGGGCTGGTCGACCGCGCGTTCGTGGCCGAGCGCTGCGAGGCCGACAGCTTCGCCGCGTGGGAGGCGTTCATCGCGAGGCCGGAGAACAGCCCGGAGTCCGTGGAGCCGATCACCGGGGTGCCCGCCGACGCCGTGCGCCGCGCCGCGCGGCTCTACGCGACGTCGGCCGCCTCCGCCATCTACTACGGCCTCGGCGTCACCGAGCACTCGCAGGGCTCCACCATGGTGATGGGCATGGCGAACCTGGCGATGGCGACGGGCAACGTCGGCCGCGAGGGGGTCGGCGTCAACCCGCTGCGCGGGCAGAACAACGTGCAGGGCTCGTGCGACATGGGCTCGTTCCCGCACGAGCTCCCCGGCTACCGGCACGTCGGCGACGCCGCGGTGCGCGGGATCTTCGAGGCCGTGTGGGGGACGACGATCGACCCCGAGCCGGGACTGCGGATCCCGAACATGTTCGACGCCGCACTCGCCGGCGGCTTCCGCGGGATGTTCGTGCAGGGCGAGGACCTCGCGCAGTCGGACCCGAACGTCGAGCACGTGAAGGCGGCGCTCGGCTCGCTCGAGCTGCTCGTCGTGCAGGACCTCTTCCTCAACGAGACCGCCAAGTTCGCCCACGTCTTCCTGCCCGGCACCTCCTTCCTGGAGAAGGACGGCACCTTCACCAACGCCGAGCGGCGGATCAACCGGGTGCGGCCGGTCATGCCGTCGGCCACGGGTAAGCAGGAGTGGGAGGTGGCCTGCGAGCTGGCCACCGCCATGGGCTACCCCATGTCGTACGGCTCGGCCGCCGAGATCATGGACGAGATCGCCGCGACGACGCCCACCTTCGCCGGCGTCTCGTTCGACCGGCTCGACGCCGTGGGCAGCCTGCAGTGGCCCTGCAACGACGCCGCGCCCGACGGCACGCGCGTGATGCACGTCGACGGGTTCGTGCGCGGGAAGGGGCACTTCGTCGAGACGCCGTTCGTGCCCACCGACGAGCGCACCACGCGCCGCTTCCCGCTCATCCTCACGACCGGCCGCATCCTCACCCAGTACAACGTCGGAGCCCAGACCCGCCGCACGCCGAACGTGCTGTGGCACAGCGAGGACGTGCTCGAGGTGCACCCGCACGACGCCGAGACGCGCGGGATCGCGACGGGCACGCCCGTGACGGTCACCAGCAGGGTCGGCGAGACCGTGCTGCGGGCGAAGGTGACCGACCGCGTGCCGCAGGGCGTCGTCTACACCACCTTCCACTTCCCGGGCAGCGGGGCGAACGTGGTGACCACCGACTACTCGGACTGGGCCACCAACTGCCCGGAGTACAAGGTGACCGCCGTCGAGATCGCGCCCAGCACGCGGCAGCCGCTCACCGACGCGCAGATGGCGGCCGGCCAGGCTCCTGTCGGGGGCCGCGCGTGAGCTCCGCCGCGGACACCGACGCCACCCTGGTGCGCATGGCGAACCAGATCGCGGACAACGCGGCGTACCTGCCGCACGACGAGGCGGTGGCCATGGTGGCCGCGCACCTGCGCTCGTTCTGGGCGCCGTCCATGCGCGAGCGGCTCACGGCCTACGTCGACGAGGGCGGGGAGGGGCTCGGCCCGCTCGCCCGGGCGGCGCTCGACAGCCTGCGCTGACGCGCCTGCGGCGTCCGGCGCCCGTGTCCCGCGTCCGGCACGAGGTCACGTTCGGGCCACTGGCGGTCACGACGTCGGCCCGGCATGGCAGGGTGTCCCGGGCGCCCGTCACGGCGACAGTGCAAGCACCTCCCGGCAGCAGCTCCGGCCGCGCCGGGAGGTCCGGCGTGGAGGGGGAGTCGGCTCGTGGAGGCGCTGCGGCTCGCACTGCGCGGACTGCGCTGGCGGGCCGGGTCGTCGGCGGCGGTGCTCGTGGTCTCGGTGGTCGCCATGGCCGGCGCCGCCCTGGGCCCGCTCTACGCGTCCAGCGCCTCGGAGTCCCTGGTGCGCGACGCGCTCGCGAGCGCGCCCCCCGTCACCACCGGGGTGCTCTCGCGCGGCAACATCGCCGGGCAGACGCAGTTCACGCCGAACCAGCTCGCGCAGGCGGTGCAGGCGCGGGCGGCCGACCCCCGGCTCGACCCGTGGTACGGGCCGCCGACGCTGTCGCTGACGGTGCTCCAGGGCAGCCCCAGCATCGAGGGTCGCGCGCTCGGCGTGGCCGAGGTGAGCTGGTACCGCGGGCAGTGCGGCGGTGTCACGATCGTGTCCGGCCGGTGCCCGGACGGGCCCGGCCAGGCGATGGTGTCGGCGCGGCTGCTCAAGGACTCCCACGCCCGGCTCGGCACGACGATGCGCCTCGGCATCACCTCGGACCCGCGCGCCGACACCGTGACCCTGGTCGGCACCTACGACCCCACCACGGCGGACCCGGCGGTGTGGGGCCTGGCCCACCCGGACCAGTACTCGACGCCGAGCAACCCGGACGCGCCGGACATCCTCGACGAGGTGCTGGTCGACCAGGCCACCATGGAGCGCAGCAACGGCGACGTCGCAGCTGTCGCCTTCCGCGCGCTGAACGCGGAGTCGGTCCACCTCGGGGACGTCCCGGCGCTGCGCGCGACCGTCGCCACCGTCACCGACATCACCATCGCCCCGCCGCCGATCGTGGGCGCGCCGCAGATCTCCGGCGGACCGCCGGCGACGCTGTCGATCAGCGGGCTGCCGGACTTCCTCGACTCGCTCCAGCCCGTGCTCGACAACGTGGCCGCGACCTCGTTCGCCGTCACCGCGCAGCTGGTGCTGCTCGCCTGGTTCGTGCTCTTCCTCGTGATCGCGGCCACCAGCGAGGAGCGCTCCGGCGAGATCGCCCTGGCCAAGCTGCGCGGCATGACGCCGCGCTCCACCGTGGCGTTCGGCCTGGCCGAGCCCGTCATCCTCCTGGTGGTGGCCCTGCCCGTCGGAGCCGCCCTCGCCTACGCGGCCGACGTCTGGCTCACGCGTCGCTACCTCGTGCCCGGCACCGACGTCACCCTGACGCCGCTCGTGGGCCTCGCCCTGCTCGTGTGCCTGCTCGGCGGCGCGGTCGCCGCGGGCCTGGCGGTGCGCGGCATCCTCACGGCGCCGGTGCTCGAGCAGCTGCGCCGCACGTCCGGGCGGCGGGCCCGGCTGGTGCGCTCCTCGGCCGTGGACGCCGCCGCGGTCGCCCTGGCCGCCGCCGGCATCTACGAGCTCAACCGCGGCGGGTCCGACTCCTTGGCGCTGCTCGCCCCGGGCCTCATCGCGCTGGCGGTCGGGCTGCTCGCGGTGCGCGCGCTGCCCTGGCTCGCGCGCATCGAGGTGGCGCGCACCCGCCGCTCGCCGAGGCTGGCGTCGTACCTCTCCTCGCGCAACATCGCGCGCCGGCCCTCGGGCCTGCGGATCGTGGTGCTGCTCTCGCTCGCCGTGGGACTCGCGGTGTTCGCCGTCGACGGCTGGGTCGTCTCGGCGGACAACCGCGCCGACCTCGCGCGGGCGCAGGTGGGTGCCGCGCGCGTGCTGCACGTGCACGCCGGCTCGGCCGGGCAGCTGCTCGCCGCGGTCGAGCAGGCCGACCCGTCCGGCACGCACGCGATGGCGGCGACCCAGAGCGACAACGGGTCGGGCGGCCTGCTCACCGTGGACGCCTCCCGGCTCGCGGCCGTGACGTCGTGGGACCCCGGCTGGGTGCACATGGCGCCGGCCGACCTCGCGGCCGCGCTGCACCCGCCGCAGCAGACCGATCCCCTCCCCGTGCAGGGCAGCCTGACGCTCACCGCCACCTACCAGGGCCAGGGCGAGCCCGTGCTGCTCAGCGTGGTGGTCCGCAGCGCCACCGGCCTGCCGTCGTCGGTGACCATGGGCGTGCTGCGGCGGGGGAGCCACAGCTACACCGTGCCGCTACCCACGTGCGTGGCCGCGGCGTGCTCGCTCTCGGCGTTCACGTTCACCCACCCCATCGAGCTCCCGGCCACCAACACCGTGGGCACGGTCGTGCTGGGCGACGCGCGCGACGCGCAGGGGCCGGTCGACCTCACGGCGCCGGGGCAGACGGGCTGGCGCAGCGGGGCCTCGGGGCTGGTCAACCGGATCGACTCGGGGGCCGTCGTCACGTCGCTCGACGGCGGTGCCCTGCACGTGAAGATCCGCGTCGAGCCGATCGCCGACGGCGCGATCGAGGTCGCCGACCACCCGCTCTCGCTCCCGGTGCTCCAGGGCAGCAACGCCGTGAAGGCGAGCGGCGCGCCCGAGGGCTACGACGTCATCGCGGGTCTCGACGGACGCTTCACCGACGTGCAGATCCTCCAGACCGGCGTGCTGCCGAGGCTGCTGCGCTCGGGCACCATGGCCGATCTCCCGTTCGCCCTCGCCGCGACCGGCACCGTGACCGACCCGCTCGACTACCAGGTGTGGCTCTCGCCCGACGCGCCGGCGTCGATCGTGACCGACCTCCAGGCCTCGGGCCTGTCGGTGGTGCGCGAGGAGTCGCTCGACTCGACCCAGGCCGAGCTCGACCGCGGCGGCACGGCTCTCGCGCTGCGGCTCTTCCTGCTCGCCGCGCTGGTGGCGCTCGTGCTCGGCGCGGGCACGCTGCTGGCCAACGCCTACGTCGTGATCCGCCGGCGCGCGTACGAGCTCGCGGCCCTGCGGGCCATCGGCGCGCCGCGGTCCGTTCTCGTCCGCGCGGCCCGTCGCGAGCAGGTGGCGCTCGCGCTCACCGGCGTCGTGCTCGGTGCCGGTGCCGGCCTCGTCGCGGCTGGGATCGCCCTGCCGCCGCTGGTCGACAGCGCCGGCGCGGACGGCCCGCCGCTCTGGTACGGCCCGGCGTGGCTGCCGGTGCTCGCCGTGGTCGCCGTGATCCTGGCGGTGCTCGCCGTCGTCGCGGACGTCGGGGCCCGGCGCACCGTGCGGCGGGCCATGCCGGACCTGTTGAGGCAGGTGCAGGAATGACCGTCACCACGACGCGACCGGCCGGGCTGGCGGTGCGCTGCGAGGAGCTGGTGCACATCTACCGCACCGGCGACCTCGACGTCGTCGCTGTGCGCGGCGTGGACCTCGACGTCGCGCCGGGGGAGCGCGTGGCGCTGCTCGGTCCGTCCGGATCCGGCAAGTCGACGCTGCTGGGCATGATGGGCGGGCTCATCCCGCCGAGCGCGGGACGCGTGTGGGTGGGCGACGAGGAGATCGGCGGCCTGCCCGAGCGTGCGCTGCTGCGCATGCGCTCGCAGCGCGTCGGGCTGGTCCTCCAGGGCGCGGCGCGCAACCTGCTGGCCTACGCGACGCCGGCGGACAACGTGCGCTTCGCCAACCGGTCGCTGCCCCGGGCGCGCCGTCGATCGGCGATGCAGCCGCAGGAGCTGCTGGGGGCGCTCGGGCTCGGTGCGGTGGCGGACCGTCCGGTGCCACTGCTCTCCGGTGGCGAGCAGCAGCGGGTGGCGCTGGCCGTCGCGGTGGCGAACGGCCCGGGCCTGCTGCTGGCCGACGAGCCCACCTCGCAACTCGACCATCCCGCGCGCGACGCCGTGCTCGATCTCCTCGACGAGGTGAACGAGCGGTTCGGCACCACGGTCGTGGTCGTGACGCACGACCCCGAAGTGGGCCAGCGGCTCGGGCGCACGGTGACGATGCGCTACGGCCGTGTGGGGCAGGAGGGCCACCACGGCGAGCAGTTCGCCGTCGTCGGCAAGGACGGCAGCGTGCACCTGCCCGACGAGGTGGTGGCCGACTGGCCGCCCGGCACGCGCGTGATCGTCGAGCGCGACGGTGCCGAGGTGCGACTGCGCAGGAGCGAGACATGACGAGCGCGCATCCCGCTGAGCCCCGCGACGGCGTGACCGTCACCGCGCGCGGGGTCGTCGTCGTGCGCGGCGGACGCCGCGTGGTCGACGAGGTCGACGTCGACGTCGTGCCGGGCCGCGTGCTCGCGGTGACCGGGCCGTCGGGCTCAGGCAAGTCGACGCTGCTCACCGTGCTCGCCGGGCTCGTCCCGGCCGACGGCGGCACCGTCGACCCGGCCGACCGCGCCGCGCGCACCGGCGTCGTCTTCCAGGGCTACGGGCTGCTGCCGGTGCTCACCGCGGCGGAGAACGTCGAGCTGCCGCTGCAGCTGCGCGGCCTCGACCGCACGGTCGTGCGCGACCGGGCGCAGGCCGCGCTGGCGCGGGCCGGGCTCGCCGACGTCCCGGACCGCCTGGCGGAGGAGCTCTCCGGCGGCCAGCGCCAGCGGGTGGCCGTGGCGCGCGCCCTCGTCGTCGCGCCCGGGCTCCTCGTGGCGGACGAGCCGACCGCGGAGCTCGACGCCGACACCGCCGCGGTGGTGCTCGCCGCGCTGCGGGAGGAGGCTGGTGCCGGGGCCGCCGTCGTCCTAGCGACGCACGACCCCGAGGTCGCCGCGCTGTGCGACGACACGCTGCACCTCGTGGACGGGAGGGCCGAGCGATGAGCGACGCCGAGGTCCGCGCGGTGCTGGAGCACAAGCGGTCCGACCTGCTCGAGCGCATCGCCGGGATCAGCGCGGCCCCCACGGACAGCGGCGGCATCTCCTTCGGCAAGCGCGTGGGCGATGGCACGAGCATCGCCGTGGAGCGGCTGGCGCAGGTGGCCGCGCACGACCAGCTGCTCGAGCAGCTCGCCGACGTCGACCGCGCGCTGGCCAAGCTCGACGCCGGCACCTACGGCACCTGCGACGTCTGCGGCGGCCCCGTCCCCGAGGGCCGCCTCGAGGTGCACCCCTGGGCCACGCGCTGCGTCGCCTGCGCCGAGGCCTGACCCCGTCGTTACTGCCCGGATGACCGGATCTGCGGCCGTTCTCCGGTCATTGCGGCAGTAACGACGGGTCCCGGACCGGGAGGTCAGGGGGTGGTGACGCCGGGCAGGCTGCTCGCCCCGGTGTAGCCGGGGAACACCTCGCCCACCTGGGCCACGCTCGCGCCGGTGCGGTTGACGAGGACGTCGGCGAGCACGGCGCGGTAGTCCGTGGTGGCCGTGAGGTCGCCCTGGGTCAGCTTGTCGGCGGCCAGAGTGGGCCAGGTGCCGTGCACGCCCTGCACCACGTGCCCGCCGAGCACCATCATCACGTTGCCCCAGCCGTGGTCGACCCCGCCGGACTCGTTCTCCTGCACGCGGCGTCCGAACTCGCTGATGGTCACGAGGGTGGTGCTGTCGAGCCACGTGCCGAGGTCGGTCGCGAACGCCTTGAGGCCCCGGCCGAGCTCGAGCAGGTTGCCGCGCATCCAGCCGTTGTCGACCGTGCCGAGGCCGGCGTGCATGTCCCAGTCGCCGAGGTCGATGGTGAGGGCGCGCAGGCCGACGTCGGCCTTGATGAGCTGCGCCGCGTTCTTGAGCGCGTTGCCCAGGCCGCCGCTCGGGTACGACGCGCCGTTCGCCGGCGTGTACGACGCCAGCGACGCCGCGGTGTCCAGCGCGCCGAGGGTGCCGGCCGCCGAGTCGTGCAGGCCGGGGGGAGCCTGGTCGTGCAGCGCGTTGAGGGCCGCCGACCACTTGGCGCGGCTCGCCGCGCTGCCCGCTCCGCTGAGCCGGAAGCCGCTCACCGAGTCCATGCCGAGCACGGGATAGGGACCGGCCAGCGACTCGGGGATCGACGACGAGCCCATCTGCACGGCGCTGAAGGGACCGCCGACGGAGTGCAGCGCCAGCGTGCGGTCGAGCCAGCCGGACCGTGCGCTGGATCCCGGCGCGGCCCGCTCCATCTCGTCCATCGCCGAGAAGTGCGAGCGGTTCGGCGCGCTCATGCCCGCGGCGTGGACGAACGCGAGCTTGCCGGAGGTCCACAGCGCCTGGAGGTCGGCGAGGCCCGGGTGCAGCCCGAACATCGGGTCGAGCTGGAAGGCCGCCGACGCCGGCACAGCGATCGTGGGCCGGTTCGCGGCGTAGTTCGGGTCGCCGATCGGCGCGACGGCCGACAGCCCGTCGAAGCCGCCGCGCAGGGAGAGCACGACGACGGTGTCGCCGGACCAGCCGGGGTCGGCCGCGAACGCGGCACGCATGCCCACGGCCGGCCCGGCGGCGATGGCGACGGAGCCAACGCCGAGCGCCTTGAGCAGCGAGCGGCGGGTCAGGCGTCCGGCCCGCGCCCCCTCCTCGCAGCAGCCCTGGTCGACGGGACGGGCGGTGGTCTCGGTCATGACGGGCCTCACCGGAGGGTCGCGTAGGGCGAGTCCAGCAGCGCTGCCACGAGGGACGGCAGGCCGCCGGACACGGCGGAGGAGCTCGACGACACGGCCTTGTCGGCGGTGACGCCGAGGAAGGCGAGCATCGCGGTCTTGTGCGCGGGTGCCAGGACGCGGCCGAACATCCGACGGGCCACGACGTCGAGCAGCTCGCCGTGCGTCGCCGGGAGCGTGGGCCCCACGGCAGCAGCGAGCAGCGTCGGCCGCACGACGTCGGACGGGTACCAGCCCGCGACCATCGACATCGTGTTGTTCCAGCGTGTCAGGGTCGCGGCCGTCGACTCCCACGCGTCGGCGGTGTCCGGCTGCCCCGTCGGGAACGGCTGCCCGAACGGGTTGTGGCCGGCGTCGTCGGCCATGTAGACGAGCTGGAGCAGGGCGTCGAGGTTGTCGAGCGCCGGGGTGACTCCCATGCGCCGTGCCGTCGAGACCAGGTGCTCGAACGGGCGGGCGACCTTGGCCCCGATCGACTGCGCGAACTCGTGCGAGGAGAACAGCACCCGCAGGACCGGCACGATCGCGGTGTCGTGGGCGAGGTACGTCTTCGCCAGCAGCGACACCAGCCCGGCCGACGGGGTGTCGGACACGAAGCGCACCGCCAGCTTGCGCGCCAGCCGCTGCGCGGTCGCGGGGTGGTGGGCGAGGTAGCTCAGGTAGGCGTTCACCGCGGCCTCGCCACCGGTGTCGGTCGCGTTCGCGTGGCTGAAGCCGAGCACCTTCACCGCGCCGGTCCAGTGGTTCCAGGGCTGGTAGGCGTACTCGCCGGAGTCGGAGTCGACGCCGAGCCCGGTGAGCAGGCGGGCCGAGTTGATGACGCCCACCTCGCCGTAGCCCGCGTCGACGCCCACCGTGTGCAGCTCGAGCAGCTCGCGACCCTGGTTCTCGTTCGGGTGCTCGGCGGTCGAGTCACGGTTGTTGAGGTAGGTGAGCATCGCCGGGTGCTTGGTGACGGCTGCCAGCAGGTCCGCGAACCGGCCGAACGCGCGGGCGCGGATCGTGTACGCGTAGTGCGCCCGCGACTCCGCCGTGCCGTCGGCGTAGATGGTGACGTTGAAGTGGTTGCCCCAGAAGTCCTCCATCACCGTGAGGAGCTGCCGCTTGCTCAGCAGCGCGCGGACGGTGAAGTCCTGGAGCACCGAGTTGTACTGGTCCCAGCCGTTGATGGTGCCGGTCTCGATGCCGTGCTTGACCCGCCAGATCGCGGCCCCCTGCGCGGGCAGGCGGGACAGCACCTGGGCGCAGGCCGTGTCGCTGACGTGGCTCGGCGACATCTGGGCCTCGAGCCATCCGACGTAGCCCGTCGACCGGACCGCTGCGAGGTCGGCGTCGGTCGGCCCGTAGCCGGCCCGGTTGAGCAGGTGCCGTGCCCAGTCCGTGGTGTGGTACGCCGAGACCGCGGAGAACGGCCCGGGCGAGACCACCGTGACGCCGGCCGTCGGGTTGGGCTTGGGCTTGGCCGCGGCCTGCAACTTGAGCTGCAGGTAGCGCGAGAACACCAGCGCCCGCTTGGTCCGCGACCACACGTAGGGCACGCGGAACCACGTGCCGTGGGAGTTCTTGAGGTAGACCGCCGTGCCCACGAAGCGCGCTACGACGGTGGCCTTCGTCGCCTTCGTGACCGTCGTGACGTGGGTCGCGGAGTTGTACCGGTAGGAGACGACGCGGTAGATCGTCACCTTCTTGATCACCGGGGTGGTCGCGGTCGCCGTCGTGGCCTGCGCCGCCGGAGCGGCGGCCACACCGGTCGCGGCGGCGGCGACCACCGCGCCCGCCCCCAGGACCTGACGGCGCGAGACCGTCGTCGGGTCGAGTCCCATGGCACCCCCAGCGTGTGCTGCCGGACGTGCGCCCGGCCCTGTCGTGCGGGGGTCTTCGTCGTCGCCCTCGGCGCGGTTGCTGCGCCGAACGGGGATTCCCGTTGCGCGCGTTACGAAAGTCAGCCGAACGGCGCAGCCGGGGCGGCCCCACCTGCGGCTGCGCCCGCTGCCGCTCTGCGCCGTGTGGGTGGCGACGGCGCGGATGCCGGGACGCGAGAAGCGCCCCGCCGGCGGTCGGCGGAGCGCTCCTCGGGGTCCTCGGGCCGGCTTCCACGACGGTCCAGGATCTCGGACTGATCGACGTCATTATCGGTGGGACCGCCCGGCACCTGAGCATCCACCGGACGGACGGCGTCGGGCGCCGCGGGCCACCGCGCCGACAGCGTCATTCGTTCACCCAGCACTCGTCTGCTGTTCATGCGCTGCTTCTCCCGCCACCGCCCGGCGCATGGAGCATTCCGGCATCCGGCTGGCGCACGCCGATCCGCTCCCACGGCGCGACCGGCTCAGGCAGGTCGCGAGGCACCGGCGTGACGGAAGGACAGCGGTGGCGACCCCTCGGTTCCAGCTCGTCCCGGCCCGGGTCCCGGACCCGGACTCGGGCGTCACCGAATGGGTACGCGCCTCCGAGGCGACCGGACCGGTCCTGTGGCGGCTGCTCGGCGCCAACAACCGCGAGCTCGGCCGGAGCCCGGAGACCTACCCGGACGCGGCCTCGTGCGAGCAGGCGCTGCTCCGGCTCGCCGCTGCCCTCGAGGGGAGCGTCGCGGGCGTCGTGCCCGTGGCCGACGGCTTCGGCTGGCGGTGGCAGATCGTCTCCGAGGGCGAGGTGCTCGCCGCATCGGTCCGCGTCCTGGCGCACGAGCGCGACGCGCGCCACGCCCTGCACCAGTTCCTGGCCACCGTGCCCGACGCCCTCGGCCGGTGGCGGGCGAGCCATGGCTGGGAGGCCGTCACCACGCTCCGCCCCGGCGCCGACGTCGCCCTCGACGAGTCGGCGCTGCCCGTCGTCCACTACGGAGGCGCCTCGTGAGCACCATCACCATCGAGTCCGGACCGGGGCCGGCGCCGCGCGTGGTGGCCGGGTCGAGCCTCGACGCACGCCGCGTGTCCGCCTGGTTCGGCGAGCGCAAGGTGCTCGACCAGGTCTCGCTGCCCATGCCGGCGCAGACGGTGACGGCCCTGATCGGTCCCTCCGGCTGCGGCAAGTCCACCTTCCTGCGCATCCTCAACCGGATGCACGAGCTCGTGCCCTCCGCGCAGATGTCCGGTCAGGTGCTCCTCGACGGTGTCGACATCTACGACGCCGGCAACCGGATCACCGACACCCGCAAGCGGATCGGGATGGTGTTCCAGAAGCCCAACCCGTTCCCTGCGATGTCGATCGCGGACAACGTGACCGCGGGTCTCAAGCTCACCGGCACCAAGGTGGGGCGCGCCGACCGCGACGACCTCATCGAGCGGTGCCTGGTGCGCGCCGGGCTCTGGGCCGAGGTCAAGGACCGGCTGAAGCAGCCGGGCAGCGCGCTCTCCGGCGGGCAGCAGCAGCGGCTGTGCATCGCCCGCTCGCTGGCCGTGGACTCCGAGGTGCTGCTGATGGACGAGCCGTGCAGCGCGCTGGACCCCACGTCCACCCGGCGCATCGAGGAGACCATCCTCGAGCTCAAGGACGAGGTCACCATCGTCATCGTCACGCACAACATGCAGCAGGCCGCGCGGGTGTCGCAGCAGTGCGCGTTCTTCCTGGCGGAGCAGGGGACCCCGGGCGTCATCGTCGAGGCGGGGCGGACGGACGACATCTTCGGGAACCCGCAGGACCCGCGGACCAGCGACTACGTCCACGGACGGTTCGGATGAGCCACCAGGCCGTCCTCGAGCCCGTCGAGCCGGCCGCGGACCCGTCGGGCGACGCCCCTCGCCCGATCGACCGCAGGCCGTCCGGCCCGGACCGCGCCTTCCACTGGACGGCGCGCAGCATCGGCATCACCGTCCTGGTGATCTTCGGCGCCATCGGCGTCTTCCTCGGCTACCAGTCGATCCCCACCTTCCAGCGCTACGGCCTGTCGTTCCTCACCGAGAACGAGTGGCAGCCGCGGATCGACCAGATCGGCATCTCCGCGGTGATCCTCGGCACCATCGAGGTCGCCCTCGTCGCGATCGTGGTGTCGTTTCCCCTCGCGCTGCTCACCGCGCTCTACATCAGCGAGTACGCACCGCTGCGGATCAGGTCGTTCCTGGTCTCGGCCATCGACCTGATGGCCGCTGTGCCGAGCATCATCTACGGGCTCTGGGGCTTCTTCCTGCTGCAGCCGTATGCCATCTACGTCGCCCGGTGGATCAACCAGTACCTCGGGTGGATCCCCATCTTCCGAGTCGACGTCGACCCGGACCTCGCGGCGAACTGGCAGTCGAGCTTCACCTCCTCCGCCTTCATCGCCGGCCTGTGCGTCTCGATGATGGTGATCCCGCTGGCGACGGCGGTGATGCGCGGCGTGTTCGTGCAGGCCCCGCCGGGGGAGCGCGAGGCGGTCCTGGCGCTCGGGGGGACCCGCTGGGGCGTTGTGCGCTCCGTGGTGCTGCCCTTCGGGCGCGGAGGCATCATCGGCGGCACGATGCTCGCGCTGGGCCGTGCGCTGGGCGAGACCATCGCGGTGCTGCTGATCATCTCCCCGGCCTTCGACCTGAAGTTCCGCCCTCTCGAGGTCGGCACGATCACCACCTCGTCGCTCATCGCGGGACTGTTCGGCGAGGCGACCTCGAACCAGCTCTCGGCCCTGCTCACCGCCGGCTTCGTGCTGTTCCTCATCACCCTGGTCGTCAACACGATCGCCGCCGTCTTCGTCAACCGGAGCCGCAGCGGCGCCGGCACGGACATCTAGGGGCCCACGATGACCGCAGTGCGACCCGAGGCCGAGGTGCAGGTGCCGCCGGCGATCGGTGACACGGCCGAGGTCCCCGTCGTCGTCGGCCCGACCGGGCCGCCGGCGCCGCCGTCGGACCCCCCGCGCCCCGGGCGGCGGGCGGCCGACGTGCCGCGCATCATCGGCAAGCGCACCTCGGACGAGATCCTCAGCTTCCTCGGGTCCGGCGTCGCCTCCCTCTGCCTCACCTGGGTGCTCTACTCGCTCGTGCTCGGGCTGCAGGGAGTGCTCGGCTTCTGCATCGTCTGGTACGTCGCGTTCCTGGCGATGTACGCCGGGGTGACGGCGCTGTCGCAGCCGAGGACCCTCGTCGTGGACCGGCTGATGGAGGCGGTGGTGTCGGCCGGGGCGCTCGTGGTGTTCGGCGCGCTCGTCACCACGCTCGTCTACACGGTGATCAAGGGGATCCCGGCCCTGCTGAACGCCAACTTCTACACCGAGGACATGGCAGGCGTGCGGCCGACCGACCCGCTGTCCGCCGGCGGGATCCTCCACGCGGTCGTCGGCACGCTGATCCAGGTAGGGATCGCGGTGGTGATCGCGCTGCCGCTGGGCATCGGCACCGCCGTCTACATGACCGAGGTCGGCAGCACCGGCGCGCGGATCGTCCGCACGGTGGTGGAGGCGATGACGGCGCTGCCGGACATCCTCGCCGGCCTGTTCATCTACGTCACGCTCATCCTGGCGCTGGGCGTCCCCAGGTCGGGGTTCGCCGCGGCCATGGCCCTCACCGTGATGATGACCCCGATCATCGCCCGATCCGCCGAGGTGCAGCTGCGCGTGGTTCCCGGCGGCCTGCGGGAGGCAAGCCTGGCGCTCGGCGCGAGCCAGTGGCGCACCGTGCGCGGCGTGGTGCTGCCGACGGCGAAGGCCGGACTGGCGACGGCCGTGATCCTGGGCATCGCCCGGGCGATCGGCGAGACCGCGCCGGTGCTCATCACCTCCGGCGCCTCGACATTCCTCAACGTGAACCCGTTCCAGGACCCGATGAACTCGTTGCCGTTGTTCAGCCTCTTCGCGGTGCGCAGCGGCCAGGACCTCTACATCCAGCGCGGCTTCGGCGCCGCCACGGTGCTCCTGATCCTCGTGACGTTCCTGTTCGTCCTCACCCGCTGGCTCGCCCGCGACAAGCAGGGCCGCTAGCCGGGCGACGGCCCGGCCCGACGCACCCGCCCACCCCCGCGCGACACGAAGGACCCCACGACCATGCGCAGCACTCGAGCCCAGGCACTGGCCCTGGTGGCGGCGGCTCTCGTCGTCACGGCCATCGGAACCCAGCCGGCAGTGGCGGCCAGCCACGCCCTCATCCAGGGCTCCGGCTCCAGCTGGTCGGCCAACGCGGTCAACCAGTGGGTCGCGGACGTCCAGCCCAACGGCCTGCAGGTGGTCTTCACCGCGAGCGGGTCGGCGCAGGGCCGCAAGGACTTCGGGTACAAGCAGAACGACTTCGCGGTGAGCGACATCGGATTCCAGGGGGTCGACCCGGTCACCGGCGACACGGACACCTCGCAGGGACGCGACTTCGTCTACCTCCCGATCGTGGCGGGCGGCACGTCGTTCCCTTACCAGGTCCGGGTGGCCGGCAAGCTCGTCCGCAACCTGCGGCTCTCCGGCCAGACCCTCGCAAAGATCTTCACCAACCAGATCACGAACTGGAACGACCCGGCCATCACCGCGGACAACAACGGAAAGGCGCTCCCGTCGCTGCCGATCATCCCGGTGGTGCACTCCGAGGGCTCGGGCTCCTCGGCGCAGTTCACCGCCTATCTCGACTCGCAGTTCCCGAGCATCTGGCGACCGTTCCTCGGCACCAGCGGGCTCACCGAATACTTCCCGCGCAAGGGGAAGGCCATCGCGCAGAACGGCTCCGACGGCGTCATCAACTACATCGCCTCGGCCGCCGGCAACGGCGCGATCGGCTACGACGAGTACTCCTACGCGCTCGCGCAGGACTACCCCGTGGCCAAGGTGCTCAACAAGGCCGGCTACTTCACCCTGCCCGACCAGTACAACGTCGCGGTCGCGCTCACCAAGGCCGTCATCAACCAGGACAAGACCTCGCCCAACTACCTGCTCCAGAACCTCCAGCAGGTCTACACGTTCACCGACAAGCGGACCTACCCCCTCTCGTCCTACTCCTACGGCATCATCCCGACGGCGTCGAACGACCAGACCATGACGACGGCGAAGCGGCAGACCCTTGCCGACTACCTGTACTACTCGCTGTGCCAGGGGCAGCGCGAGATCGGCCCGCTCGGCTACTCGCCGCTGCCGATCAACCTCGTGCAGGCCTCGTTCGACCAGGTGGCCAAGCTGAAGGCAGCCGACCCCGGGGTCGACCTGACCAAGCGCAACGTGAGCTCGTGCAACAACCCGACATTCATCGCCGGCCAGCCCAACCGCAACTACCTCGCCGAGATCGCGCCGATGCCGCAGGCCTGCGACAAGGTCGGGGCCGGTCCCTGCACGGACTCGATCCCCAACACCGCGAACCCGGGCAGCAACGGCAAGCCGGGCGGGTCCACCGGCGGCAGCGGCTCGGGGAGCGGCTCGTCGTCCGGGGGCTCGAGCTCGGGCGGCTCGTCCGGCGGGAGCGGCGGCACGGGGGCCACGGCCGGCGGCGGTGGCGGTGGGGGCGGTGGTGGCGCCACCACCCCGGCGTCGGGCGGCACGGACCCGGGTGCGGCCCCCAGCATCGACCCGGCCACCGGGCAGGTCGTCGACCCGGCGACGGGCGGTAGCGGGAGCGGCGGTGGCGCGGGCGCGGCCGAGCCGGTCGCGGTCACCTTGAGCTCCTCCACCCAGACCGCCTCCGCGGTGCCCGTGTTCGCGCTGCTCACGGCGCTGGGCCTGATCGCGGTGATCGTGCTGCCACCGGTGATCCACCGCCGGCTCACCGCCCGACGGGGTGCGCCGTGAGGACCCCCGCCCGGCTCCTCGCGCTCGCCGCGGCCCTCGCCCTCGTCGCCTCGGGCGCGGCCGCCGGCATCCCCGGGGAGCAGACGGCACCGGCCGAGGCCGCGACGTCGGGCGGCCAGTCGACGACGAAGACCGTCACGGCCACCCGCACGCACCTCGACGCCGCCGGAAACGACGTGGCCACGACGGCGTACAGCATCTCGGTCACCGTCGGCGACACCCACGGCCTGCGCGACCGGCAGGCGGTCCCGGTCTCGTGGACCGGAGCGCCGCAGAGCGGGGGCATCGTCGCGGACCAGAACTCCGCGGCCGCGGTGGTGATCGAGCACCCCGTGGTGGTCCTCGAGTGCCGCGGCGTCGACTCCAGCACCGTGCCCGCCGCCCAGCAGCTGAGCCCGGAGACCTGCTGGACGCAGTCGTGGGCCGAGCGCTTCAAGGCCGACTACTCCACCGCCTACCCGGAGTGGCGGATGGACCGCTATGCCACGGCCGAGGAGCGGACGCAGTTCGCCGGCGCGCCGTCGCCGCGGCCGGCGGCCTGCACGGACATCGGGATCTCCGAGCGCTGGGTGCCGTTCGTGTCCGAGAGCGGCACTCGCTACTACGGCGGGTCCTCGGCCTGCGCCGGCATGCCCCCGGAGGCCACGTCGAACCTGACCGCCACCAACCTGCCGAGCAACGAGACCTTCGCGGTCACCGGGGCCGACGGCACGGGCTCGATCCTGTTCAACGTCCGCAGTGCCGACAGCAACGCCTCGCTCGGCTGCTCGGACACGGTGGCCTGCAGCGTCGTGATCGTGCCGGTGGTGGGCATCTCCTGCGACGAGGCCGGCGCGGGCCTGCCCGTGGCCGACCGTCCCCTCGCCCTCGACCTGCCCGACATCGACGCAGCCTGCACCAGCAACGGCAACTTCGCTCCCGGGTCGCAGTTCGTCCAGGGCGACCTCTCGTCGTCCGCGGTCAACGGCTCGCTGTGGTGGTCGGCGTCGAACTGGCGCAACCGGGTGAGCGTGCCGCTGCACTTCGCGCCGTCGGCGAGCGTGTGCTCGGTGGTGGGCGGGAAGGCGCCCATCGCCATCTACGGCTCGGAGCTCATGACGCAGGCGACCCTGCAGTGGGCCCCTCCGTTCTGCCTCGACTCGAAGAAGACGCCGTTCCAGCACGTGCAGACCGGTGAGCCCCAGGCCGCGAACCTGCTGAAGGTGGGCAACATCGAGGCGGCGTTCGCCAGCAACCTTCCCTCCGGGGGATACAGCAGGCCGGTGGTGAACGCCCCCGTGGCGCTCACCGGCTATGCCGTCACCTTCTCGATCGACGACGCGCAGGGACGCCTGCTGACGTCCCTGCGCCTCAACGCTCGGCTGCTCGCGAAGCTGCTCACCGAGTCCTACCCGTCCTACCTGGGGGTCAAGAACGGCAACCCGGCGGCCGGGATCCCGCCGGACGAGGGCTTGAAGAACAACCCGCTCAACCTCACCTTCGACCCGGAGTTCCAGGCGCTCAACCCCGACGTGCCCACCGACCTCAACATCGCCGCGGCCTCGACGATCCTCACCGTGAGCAGCTCGACGGACGTCATGACGGCGGTGACGAGCTACATCGACGCCGACCCGGAGGCGCACGCGTTCATGGCCGGAGAGCCCGACCCGTGGGGGATGACGGTGAACCCGGCGTACAAGGGGATGGCGCTGCCGGTGAGCACCTGGCCGCTGCTCGACGACTACGTCTACCCGTTCACCCGGGGCCAGAACGCCTGCTTCTACTACGCACCGGTGCCGTACCTGCCGCAGGTGGCCGCCCCGATGCTGCGCTTCGCCTACGTGACCCTCAACATGCAGTTCTCCATCGCGAACTCGCAGCTCAAGTGCACCAACCCTAACGCCAACGACTCGACCAACCTCTCGGCCGTGAAGCTGGTGGCACAGGGGCGCCAGACACCCGGACTGAGGTTCGTGCTCGGGATCACGAGCCTCGCCGACGCCGAGCGCTACCGCCTCGCCACGGCATCGCTGCAGACCTCCGGGGTGACGCCCTCCTCGACGAGGTTCACCGACGCGACCGGACGCAGCTTCGCGGCTCCCACGGACGCCGCGCTGAAGGCGGCTGCCGGGTTCCTCGCCCCGGACGACACCACGCACACCTGGGTCCTCCAGCGCACGAGGATGTCGTCGGACCCCGCCGGTGCCGGCGCCTACCCGGGCGCCATGCTCGTGTCGATGTCGGTGCCCACCACGGGTCTGCCCGCCACGGACGCCGCCGCCTACGCGGCCTTCATGACCTTCGCCGCCACCACCGGCCAGACCCCGGGGACCGACCCCGGACAGCTGCCGGCCGGCTACCTCCCGCTGAGCCCGGCCAACGGGTTGAGCGCGCTGTCGGCCTACACCGCGCGGGCAGCCGTCGCGGTCGCCGCGCAGAACGGCACCGTCCCCAGCGTCACCGGCCACGACCCGACCCCGACCCCGACCCCCACACCCCGGCCGACCCCCACGCGGACCACGGCGAGCTCAGGACAGAGCGGCGGCACCGGGTCAGGAGTCACCTACCCGACCACCACCCCGGACACCGGGTCGAGCGCGTCCGCGAGCGCGGCTCCGAGCCCGACGCCCACCCCGTCGCCGAGCACGTCGAGCCCGAGCGTGACCCCGGTGTCGCTCGGCACCACGCCCGAGTCGCCGATCGGGCCGGTGGGGGTGCTGCTGCCGGTGCTGCTGGGTCTCGGGCTCGCCTGCGTGCTCCTGGGCCCCGCACTCGCCTGGCGCCCGCGCGGGAGGCTGTGATGACACTCGTCGACGTGCGGCCGGACGACCCGGCGCTGCCGGTCCCGCAGCCGGCGCCTCCTGCGGGCCGGGCCGCGCGCCGTCGGGCGGCCCCTCCGCGCGAGCGCGGCCCACGCCGGCCTCTGGGACCCGGGCGCGCCCTGCTGGCGTGGGTGCTCACCGCCGTCGGGCTGCTGTGCCTGTGGCTCGTGCTGTTCGCGACGGTGCTCTCCGGGCTGCAGGCAGCCGGCGCGCAGCGCGGCCTCTACGACACCATGCGCGAGGAGCTGTCCCTGGCCACGGTCCCCGTGGGCGCGCCGATCGACCCCGGCGCGCCGGTTGCCCTGCTCACCGCCCCGGCGGCGGGCTGGCAGAACCTCGTGGTGGTCGAGGGCACGTCGTCCGGGATCCTTCGCGACGGGCCCGGGCACCGCGCCGACACCGTGCTGCCCGGACAGGCCGGGGTGGCCGTTCTCTACGGCAAGGGCGTCACCTACGGCGCCCCCTTCGGCCGGATCTCGGGGTTCCGCCCCGGCGACGACATCGACGTGGTCACCGGGTTCGGCGAGTTCCACTTCACCGTGAGCGACGTGCGCCGGGCGAACGACCCGCTGCCGCCGCCGCTGGAGCCCGGCACGGGACGACTCACGCTGGTGTCCGTGGAGAGCGGGCCGGGCCTGCAGTCGCTGCTGCCCGACCAGCTCGTCTACGTCGACGCCGCGCTCAAGGGCGACCCCGCCGCCGGCGGGGGCGGGCGTCCGGCGCAGGTGTCCGCCGCGGACCAGGCGATGGGCACCGACCCCGCCGCGCTCGTGCCGCTGCTGCTGTGGGTGCAGGCGCTCGCGCTCGTCGTCGTGGCGACCACGTGGGCCGCCGTGCGCTGGGGCGGCCGGCAGACCTGGCTGGTCGCCACGCCCATCCTGGTCGCCGTGCTGTGGGGCACCACCAACACGGCCATGGTGCTGGTGCCGAACCTGGCCTGACTCTCCCGAGGAACCTGCCCGTCGTCGTCATGTGAACCTGTCGTTCACCCGTCGTACGCCTGCCCTGCACCGCCGCGGCGAGGTCGTCAGCGCGGTGTCCGCGGCCGCTCACGCAGTGTCGACGTCCGGCGCGAACCGGCCACTGACCTCGGCCGAAACCCGTTGACGCACAGGGATTCCCAGCGGGGCGGTCGCGCCACCGATTAGGCCGGATGGGTTCATGAACAGTTCACCCGCGCCGCCCTGGCCGTACCCCTGACGCCGATTGACTCGCGCCGTTCGTCCACCCCACCTGTCCGGAAGGGGACAGCACATGCGCAAGGTCAGCAAGGTCAGCCTGGGTCTCGCGACGCTCGCCGCGACGGCCCTCTCCCTCGGCCTGGTCGGGCCGGCCACGGCCGATCCGTACCCGACCTCCGGTGACGCCGTGCTCGGCGGCTCCGACACGATCCAGTACACGCTGGACTTCGTGGCCGACGGCACGCCGTCCGGCGGAGCGGGGTTCAACGTCAGCAAGTCGAACCGCATGATGTCGTTCGACGCGACCGGCGACGCCAACGGCCGCGCGACGTACAACGCGGACGGCACGCCGCTCGCGACCACCATCGTGATGCGCGCCGGCAACGGTCCGGTGCCCCGGCCCAACGGCTCGCACGGTGGCGCCGGCGCTCTGTTCAACGCCCAGTACTTCTCCGGCGGCACGACCGCCGGCGTGCCGATGGAGAACATCGCGCGCATGTCGGGCCTGCCCTACTGCACGCTCGAGGACGGCGGGGCCGCGGCGGCCGGCTTCGGTGGTCTGCACACCTACAAGTTCGCGACCGAGAACCTCACGGCCGCGACCGCGACCGTCACCAACGCCCCGTCGACGATCTCGATCGCCGACCTGGTGAAGATCTACGACGGCACGTACACCACGTGGAACCAGATCCCGGGCAACTCCGGCGGCTCCACCGCCACGATCGACCCGCTCATCCCGCAGCCCGGCTCGGGAACGCGCAGCACCTTCGAGGCCGACCTCACGGCGGCCGGCTGGGGCGGCACCTATGGGCCGGCCGTGCGCCAGGTGCAGGAGAACGACTACGCCGCCCTCGACGGCCTCCCCAACGCGATCGCGCCGTTCTCCAACGGCCGCATCGGGCTGAACAACAGCGGCTTCTTCGGCGCTGCGGCGAAGAACAAGGTCGTCGCGGTCACCGGCACGGGCAGCTACGTGCACGTGCGCAACCTGTACCTCGTGGTGCGCCAGAACGACATCACCAGCACCACCCCGTACCTGCCCGGGTCGCCCTCCAACTTCGTCCAGGCCATCATCACCAACCCGAACTCGGCGGTGCGCAGCCCCGCCTACGCCGCGAACATCGCGGCCGCCGGGCAGACGCCGGCCTTCCAGGACCTCGGCCGGGCCAACGTGGCCGGCACGTCCTGCGACGGCTCCAAGTAGCACGCAGCCACACCGCACGGCACAGCTCGACCCACGCAACGCTTCCACGTTCGTTCGTCTGACGGGACAAGGACTGATCACATGAAGATCCGCAGCAAGGCCGTCGCCGGGGCGCTCGCCCTGGCGACGGCCGGGGCGCTCGCCCTCGTCGGGGCCTCCCCGGCGAGCGCGGCGGCGACGTCGCCGTTCGACCCCTCGGGCAACGGTGCCACCCAGGGCACCATCACGTTCTACGACTCCACGGGCGCGCCGATCACCCACGGCCCGCTCGCCACGCCGCCGGCCTACGCGGTCGCCGACACCTACTCCGGCCGCCCCGGCGACACGTTGGCGTCGCTCTTCGCCGTGACGCCGCAGAGCACGGCCCCGCCGTCCTCGTGGCCCAGCGAGCAGATCTCGGCCTCGGACGCCTACCCGGCGACGCTGCCGGGCGCGCTGGCCGGCAACACCCACGCCGCGGTGTCGAGCACGTTCCTCTGGTTCGACCCCGCCACCGGCCACCCGTTCTACTACCCGAACAACGACGCCAACACGGCGTGGCAGGGCCTCTACCAGCTGCGCATGTTCACCTCGGGCCCGGGCCAGTCGATCGACGTCACGCAGTACGCCTCGGCGACGATCGCGGTCGACCAGGTCGCGGGCGAGTGGACCCAGGTGTACCCCGCACCCGTCTACGGCACCTCGGTGACCACGCCGGTCGCGTCGGTGGCCAGCCCCGCGGCCCACGGCACCTCGATCACGCTGTCGGCCACGGCGACGGCCGCTGATTCGACCCACCCCGCGGGCACGATCCAGTTCAAGGACAACGGCGCCGCCCTCGGCGCGCCGGTGGCCGTGGACTCCTCCGGCGCGGCCACGAGCGCCAGCTTCGTGCCCACCGACGGCAACCACCTCTACACCGCGGTGTTCACGCCGACCAGCACCTCCTACACGGCCTCGGCCGAGTCGGCGGCGCTGTCCTTCGACGTGACCCCCGCGGCCACCGTCAGCGGTGTCGACCTCGGCGTCGACGTCGTGAGCGGCCCGGCCTACCAGCCGGTGACCCTCACCGCCACCCTCACCACCACCCCGCCCGGGTCCGTGGTCTCCGGCACGGTGACGTTCAAGGACAACGGCGTGACCATCGGCTCGAAGAGCGCGGCGCCGTACAGCATCACGCTGTCGACCTTCGCCGCCGGTGCGCACTCCTTCACGGCCGTCTTCGGCTCCGGCACCTCCGCGGTGACCAGCGCCGCGGTGTCCGCGACCTACGACGCGCCGTCCTGCACCACCTGCACCGACCCGCAGACGATCCAGGTGACGGTGGCTGCCGGAACGCTCACGATCAGCACGCCGTGGGGCCCGAGCAACCCGTTCGACCTGGGCACCATGCAGCTCTCGGCGGACGGCAAGCGCCTCACCGCCTCGGGCGACTTCGGCCGCGTCGCGAGCGCCGCCGACGGCGTCACCATCACCGACACCCGCGCCGGTGACCAGCCGTGGACGGCGTCGGTGACGGCGAACGACTTCAGCGACGGCACGAACGCCATTAACTCGGCGAACCTGTCGTTCGACGCCGTGGTCGCGAACTACTACAGCGGCAACGCGCTCAACGCCGCCACCAAGCCGATCGTCGTCAACGACGTGCCGACCCACACCGTGGACGGCTACGCGGTGGGCGACACGGCGTCGCTCGGTGACGGCCTCAACGGCGGCCCGCACCAGTTCGCCAGCGCCGTGCACGGCACTGGCACCGTCGGGGTCGGGGGCACGATGAACCTCGTCGCGCCCACGTCGACCGTCGCCGGCACGTACCAGGCCACGGTCACCTTCACCATCGCCTGACCGCACGTAGTGCACCTCGGGTCGTCCTCGCCGGCGACCCGGCGGAGGGGCGGGACGCGCGACGTCCCGCCCCTCCGCGCGTCCGGGGAATGTCCGCACCGCGTCGCCCGGCGTTCACCCGTCAGGAACCTGTCCGTCGTCTTCACTCGGTGGTGTGCTCCCATGTCCCGCACCGACGCCCGCCCCCCGTTCCGCGCCCTCGCCGCGGCCGTGCTGGGCGGCCTGGCCCTCGCCCTGCTCGCCCCGGGCACCGCGGCACGGGCCGACACCTCCACCCCCTCGCCGGCGCCGAGCACGTCGGGCGGAACGTCCGCGTCCTCGGCCGCGCCGAACCCCGACGTTGCGACCTTCGGAGTCGCTCCCGCCAGCGCGAAGGGCGCCGATGGCAAGCCGTCGTTCGCCTACGGCGCCACCGCCGGCGCGCGCCTCAGCGACCACGCCGCCGTGCTCAACTACGGCGCCAAGCCCATCACCGTGCGGCTCATCGCCGTCGACGCGGTCAACACCGACGCGGGCGGCCTGTCCGGCCTCGACCTGACCAAGCAGAACACCGACCTCGGCAAGTGGGTGGCGCTGCCCCGCTCGGCGGCGAAGGTGACCGTGCCGCCCCGCACCGCGAAGGGCCCCGGCCAGACGATCGTGCCGTTCACCGTGTCGGTCCCCGCGGACGCCTCGCCGGGCGACCACACGGCGCTCCTGCTCGCCGTGCTCTCGGCCAACGGGAAGGACGCGAGCGGAGCCAACATCCAGCTCGACCAGAGGGTCGGCACGCGGATGTTCCTGCGGGTGAGCGGGGTGATCACACCGCAGCTGACCGTCAGTGACGTCATCGCGGAGTACCACGGCGGCCTCAACCCGCTGGCCGCCGGGACGATGTCGGTGACCTACACCGTGCGCAACACCGGCAACGTCAAGCTCGGCGCGGTCGTCGACACCACCGTGGCCGGCCTGCTCGGCGCGACGGCGAAGGGCCCGGAGGGCTCCGTCGGGATCCTCCTGCCGGGCAACGAGGTGCGTCAGACCGTGGTGGTGCCCGGCGTGTGGCCGCAGTTCCGCGAGAGCGTCAAGGTTGTCGCCCACCCGAGGCTCACCTCCACCGACTCGGCCCCGGGCCTGTCCGACGCGTCGGGAGAGACGAGCGTGCTCGCCGTGCCCTGGAGCCTGCTGCTGCTCCTGCTGCTCGTGCTGGCCGGGATCGTCGGACTGGCCGTGTGGCTGGTGCGCCGCCGCGGCGGCGGGGGCCCGCCCACCGGCCGCCGGGCCCGCACCGAGGCCCCCCGCGGCCGCCGCGAGGCCGCTGCTCCCCGGGGCCGGCGCGAGGCGCCCGCCAACCTCCGTACCCGCACCCGCACCAGCTGAGGAGCTCCCGTGCCCTCCCTGACGAGCGTCCGCTCCCGCCTCGCCCTCCTCGCCTCCGCCGTCCTCGCCGGCCTGCTGGTCACCGGGCCCGCGGCGGGGGCCGCCGGCGCCTCCGGTGCGGTGCCCTACACCGATCCCGGCGCGGCCGGCCTCGTGACCCTGTGCAACGACAAGCTGCAGCCGATCACCAGCGGGTCGGTCACCGCGCAGCCGTTCGTGTGGCGGGCGGTCAGCTCCAACCCGCCGCCGGCGCCCTGGAACGGCAGCGACCGGCTCGCCTTCCTGCTGTACGCCCAGCCGCGCAAGGGTGTCGCCCCGGAGTCCTGGAACGGCGACGCGCTCACCGCCACGTCGTCGTACGAGTCCCCGGACCACGCGGTGGCGCAGGCCACCCCCATCGACCTGCCGCTGAGCGTGTACCTCAAGGAGTTCCCGGCCTCGTGGGACGGCTACGTGCAGATCCGTCTCTACTACTCCGCGCCCGGCATCGGCCCCTCACAGGTGTACGCCGCGGTCAACCTGCACGTGGACGGCAACCGCTGGACGGTGGCCGGCCCGCAGGGGACGGCACCGTGCGCTGTCGGCAAGGCGACCTCGCCCGAGACGCTGCTGCCGAGCTACTCGGCGTCGGTCGCTGCGGTGAAGAGCCAGCAGGCGGCCGCGCGCAACGGGTCCGCAGGTTCGGCCGGAGGCGCCGACGCGTCCTCGGCCGCCGATTCGTCCGACTCGCCCGCGCCGGGGAGCGGGACCGACCCGGCCGCCGCGGCCGGCGACCCCGCCTCGCCGGTGGCCGCCGTCTCCGGCACGGGAGGCTCGGGGTCCGCCGGATCGAGCACGCCCCTGGTGGTCGGCATCGCCCTCGCGGCTCTCGGCGCCCTGGCCGCGCTCGCTCTCGTCGGCTACCAGCGCGTCGCGGCGGGCCGCGTCGCTGCCGCGCCGCGTCACTCGGCGCCTCGGGGCTGACTCGGGCAGGGGTCGTTCAGCCGACGTTCACGCACTGTGCGCGACAGCGTCGCCCAGCACTCCGGCGACAGATGACTCGGGTCGGCAGGGTGCGCGCTGGTGCCGAGCCGTCGGCGCCGCTCGGTCCTTCGACAAGGAGTCCCCGTGAGACATGGTCGCCGCTGGGCAACCACGGTCGCGTCCGCCGCCACGGCGGCCGCGGTCGCCGTCACCGTCGCGATCTCGGGCGCCACGCCCGCGAGCGCGGCCGCGACCTCGCCCTTCGACCCGCCCGCCTCGACCACCCTCAACGGGGCGACGCAGGGCACGATCAGCTTCTACGACGCGAGCGGGAACGTGCTGACCCACGGCCCGCTCGCGACGCCGCCGGCCTTCGCCGTGGCCGACACCGACGCCGGTCGCAGCGGCGACACCAAGGCCTCGCTGTTCGCGGTGACGCCGTCGAGCACCGCCCCTTCCTACAACTGGGCCAGCGAGCAGATCTCGGCCTCCGACGACTACCCGGCCACGCTGCCCGGGGCACTGTCCGGGAACACACACGCCGCGGTGTCGACCACCTTCCTCTGGTTCGACCCGAGCGCCGGGCACCCGTTCTACTACCCCAACAACGACGCGAACGCGGCGTGGCAGGGGCTCTACCAGCTGCGCATGTACACGTCCGGCCCGGGCCAGTCGATCGACACCACGCGGTACTCCTCGGCCACCATCGCCGTCGACCAGGTCGCCGGTGAGTGGACGCAGATCTACCCGACGCCGAGCGTCACGGCGACCGCCACCTCGGTGACCGCGCCCGTGCCCTCGGTCACGAGCCCCGCAGCGGCCGGCACCGCGATCACGCTGACCTCGGTCGCCTCCGCGGGCGCCGACCACCCGGCGGGGACGATCCAGTTCAAGGACGGCGGGACCGACCTCGGCGCGGCCGTGGCCGTCGACGGCTCCGGCAGCGCGACGTCGGCGTCGTTCACCCCGGCCTCGGGCTCGCACTCGTTCACCGCGGTGTTCACCCCGACCGACACCACGACCTACAGCGGGTCCACCTCCACCGCTACCTCGTTCAGCGTCGACGCCGTCCCCGCGGACGACACGACCACCAGCATCGACATGGTCGACCCGGCGGCGACGGCGGACACCAGCACGCCGATCCACGTCACGGTGACCGTGGCCGACTCGACCACTCCCGCGACCACGCCCACCGGCGCGGTGTCGGTGAAGGCCGACGGCACCGAGGTGGGCACCGGCACCCTGGACGGCAGCGGAGAGGCCGTGGTCACCATCCCGGCGTCCACCCTCACGATCGGCGACCACACCCTGACCGCCGACTACGCCGGCAACGCGAGCTTCAACGCCAGCTCGACCGCCTCCGGCACGGCGTACTCGATCACGCTCGCCGCCCCGGCGGACGTGTCGGCGCCGACGGTCGGCGGTGCCCGCGTGGGCGCGGCGAGCACGTGCACGGCCGGCGTGTGGACCTACGCGGGCACGTACTCCTACGCGTGGTACCTCGACTCGGCGACGACGCCGTTCGCCACCACGGCCCGCACCGCGGCCCTGCCCGCCGGCTACGCCGGGCACCGGGTCACCTGCACGGTGACCGCCACCAACCCGGCCGGCTCGGCGAGCGCGTCGTCCGCGGCGGTCAAGGTCGCCCTCGGCGCCGCGCCCCGTGCCACGGTGCGGCCCTCGATCCTGGGGCTCTACCGCGGCTACGCGCTGGTGGGTCGCACGGTCAAGGCGCGGGTCGGCTCGTGGTCGCCGCGGCCGAGCCGCTACGCCTACACGTGGAAGGTCAACGGCCACGTCGTGTCGCACCGCTCCTCGCTGCGGATCGGCACCGCGTGGCGTGGCAAGACCCTCGTGCTGGTGGTCACCACGGTGAAGCCGGGCTACGCGACCGGCGCGGCGTCGAGCCGCGGCGCCCGGGTGCGCTGACACCACCGACGGGCCGCGTCCCCTCCGGGGGGCGCGGCCCGTCGGCGTGCCCGCGGCCGTGCGTCCGCGCCGTCCCCTCACCCTGCGAAGCCGCGGCGTCACCGTGGGCCGAACGTCATCGCCCGGGCACGGCCTGTTCACCCGTCCCACGCCTGCGCGTCATGATCACCGCCGCCCGCGTACACCTGCCGCCGCCACGGTGATCGACTGCTGGCCTGGCGGGCGACGAGGGAGCGACGGATGGGGACCGGGGTGCACCCGCGTGCGCTGCGCCGCGCCCTCGTGCTCCGGCTGGCGGCTCTCGCGCTGCTGGTGCCCGCTACCGCGGGCGTCGCGCCGCTCGTGGCGGAGGCCGCCGCACCGCCGTCCGCGCAGTCGCTGGTGGTGTCCGGCGTCCAGCAGCCTCGGCAGGGGGGACCGGCGGTCACGACGTTCCGGGTCGACGTGAGCCCGGCGCAGGCCCACGGCAGCGTGCGTGTGTCGACGCCGGACGGCGTCGTGGGGCAGGCCCCGGTCCGCGGGGGCACCGCGTGGGTGCGCGGCTACCTGTCGCCGGGCGCGCACGTGGTGTCCGCGGGCTTCCTCCCGGATGACGCCGCCGCGTCGGTCACCGTGGTGTCGGCCCCGCTGGCCGTCACGGTCGACCGCGTGCCGGCCATGCGGGTGGTGGCCGTCGACGGCCGCGTGGTCGGCGTCGGGGAGCAGGTGCTGCGGCACGAGCCGACCTACGTCGACCTCACCGGGTTCCGGGCCCGCGACGAGGTCGCACTGCTCCTCCACGGGACTGGCCCGGACGTCGAGGTCGGTGAGGTGACGACGTCGGCGGACGGTACGGGCACGGGCCGGATCTCGATCCCGCGCCTGACCCGCTCGGGCTTCTACGAGCTCGTCGCCCGCACCCCGGTCGACCGGGTGTCCCAGGTGGTCTACGTGTGCAACCCGGACACCCGCCCGGACCCCGGGGAGGGCAGCCACGGCGGACGACCCCCCGACCCGCTCCCGCCCGGTGGCGGCAGCCGGGGCGTGCCGCTGCCCGGCACCGGTGGCCGGGGCACCGGCGGGGGCGAGGACGCCGGCTCGCCGCAGGAGCTGCCGCGCACGGGTGCCGACGTCGGGCCGCTGGCCCTCGTCGCCGTGGCGCTCGTGGTGGCGGGATGCGCGCTGCGCGTCCTCGCGGGGCAGCCGGGTGCACCGGACCCGTGCCGCGTGGCCGGGGACCGGCCGCCTCACTCGACCCGCTGAGCCGCCCGCCGTCCGTCCGAGAGCCGCACGACGACACGGTCGCCGGGTGACGCCGCGCAGGACAGCCACGCGACCTCCCCGGGCTCGAGCCGCACCGCGCAGCGGCCGCCCGGCTCGACCCGCGCGACGGCGCGCGCCCCGGGCTCGGTGAGCAGCAGCGGCGTCCGGATGCGTCCTGCCGAGGCCACCACGTGCTCGGTGAGGGCGACCGCGGGCACCTCGACCGTGGCGGTGGCGCGGGGCGCGGCCGGGCCGTGGCCCGCAGGTGCTCCCGGCGATCCGTCGTGGTCGTCCGCAGCGGCGACGGCCGGGCCGACCAGCACGGCGACCAGGCCGACCGCGAGGGCGGTCGGCAGCGCAATGCGCAGGGCGCGGCGGTGTGGTCTCACGTCGCTCCTGGGGGTGCGGGTGTCGGCGTCGTCAGTACAGGTGTCGGCAGGGATCGCGGCCGGCAGGAGCCGGGCGCGCCGGGAACGTGCGGCGGGGTGCCACCCGGTCCGGCGGGTCAGGGGGCCGACGGGACGCCGATCAGCACGACGGGCGCCGCCGGTGCCGGCGGCTCCATCGGGACCGGGCGGGCCACCGCGGCCACGACCGCGAGGGCGAGCAGCGGCGGGAGGAAGGTGCGGAGGATGTCGCGCTCTGCCCTGGTCATGGCGCCTGCTCCTTCCGAGCGTGCGGACATCGACGGCATCGACGCCGGCCGGCACCGGTCCCGAGCGCGCTGGGCCGTCCGGCGTACACCGGTGTGACGCACGAGACGCCGGCCGAATGGGGCCGTGTCGTGACGACGCCCCCGCCGGGGACGGCACGACGATGGGGCCGTGGACGCGGACACCCGGGCACGCCGGCTCGCGGCGTACGAGCGCTGGGCCGAGCCGCTGGTGTTCCTCCTCGGGATGCTGTTCCTGGTGGGCCTCATCGAGACGGCCAGCGCCCAGGGCGACACGCGCACCGGGCTGTGGCTCATGGCGGTGGCCTGGTTCGGGTTCGTCGTCGACCTGGTGGTGCGCTGGGTGCTCGACCCGGAGCCGAGGTCCTACGTGCGGCGCCACGCGTTCGCCATCCTCGCGGTGCTGCTGCCGGCGTTCCGTGCGCTGTTCGTCTTCTACATCTTCGTGCGTCTCGCCCGGGGCCGGCGCAAGCTGCGCGACCGCGTCCAGTGGTACGCCTTCTACCTGACCCTGCTCGTGGTGACCTTCGGCGCCGCCCTGGTGCTCGAGGCCGAGCGGCCCTACCCCGGCTCGAACATCCACACCTACGGCGAGGCCGTGTGGTGGGCCGCCGTCACCGTCACGACGGTCGGCTACGGCGACTACGTGCCGGTCAGCGCCCTCGGCCGATCCCTGGCCACGCTCATGCTGGTGAACGGCGTCATCGTCCTCTCGGTGATCACGGCGTCGATCTCCTCGCGGTTCGTGGCCGCACCGGACGAGGGGGAGCGGCCGCTGACCCTCGACGACCTCGACGACCGGCTCGCCCGGATCGAGGACGCGCTCGCCGCGCTGGCCAGGGCCCAGGCGCCGGACGCCGTCCCCACCGCTCGGCCTTCATCCGGCGGTCCTGCGCCCCAGGTCCCTCCGGGTCCGGGCCCCACCTGAGGGTCGACGGCGCCAGGGAGCCCTCGCGTCCGGTCGGCGATGTCGGCTCAGCGGGCCAGCAGGATGGCGGCCACGGCGAGCAGCCCCACGAGGGCCACCCCGACCGCGACGGTACGCA
Organism: Frankiales bacterium; assembly: GCA_016125335.1. Lineage (NCBI taxonomy): Bacteria > Bacillati > Actinomycetota > Actinomycetes > Frankiales > Frankiales bacterium. The sequence goes on along the minus strand of WGLY01000026.1, from coordinate 16,239 downwards.
CGGCGGCGCGGTTCACCGGCGAGGCCCCGAGGGTCACCGCGCGGTCGATCTGCGCGTGCCGCAGGTGCGCGCCGTAGCCGGTCGCCGCGGCCGCGGCCAGGAGCGCGACGCCGGCCCCGGTCAGCACGACGTCCGCGCGCACGATGCCGTAGCGGGTGAGCACGAGCGCGGCGACCGACGCCGAGAGCGCCGTGCGCCGCCACGCCAGGCTGGTGCGCTCGCCCTGGAGGCCGGCGTCGCGCGCCGGTGCCGGCCCCGGGGTCACGACGTCGCGCCGGGCGAGAGCGCCTGCACCAGCAGCGTGACGGCGATGACGACGGCCACCAGGGCAAGCCCGACGCTGAGCCAGAGCATGAGCGGGGTGCCCGGCAGCGGCTCGCCCCGCCGCATGGCCGCCTCGCTGCGGCGCCAGTGCCGGTAGGCGCCCACGCCGGTGAGCAGCCCGAAGAGCGCCAGCACCACCGACACCGCCGTGCGCACGCCGGCGATGGAGAACGACGGCACGAGCTGCTCGAGGGCCACGGCCCCGGCGATGAACGCCAGCGAGGTGCGGATCCAGGCCAGGAAGGTGCGCTCGTTGGCCAGCGAGAAGCGGTAGTCCGGGTCGCGGCCCTGCTGCCACCACGGCGCCCCGGCGTCGGCGCCCGACGCCGGCGCGGGCCCGGCGCCCGGCGTCGGCTCGGGGCCCGGCCCCGGTGCCCCGTCGCGCGTCTGGTCCACCGGCCCAGTCTCGCAGCCCGGCCCCGCCGATCGGGGCGCTCGCGGGCGGCCCGCCTAGGCTCGGTCCGTGTTCACCGACGTCGCGCGGGTCGTCCGCGCCTCCGCGCTGCCCGACGAGGCCCTCGACCCGTCGCCGCTCGAGCAGTCGCAGGTGGTCGCCGGCGCCCCCGAGGTGCGCCTGCTCGAGCTGCACGACTCGGCGGCGCTCGGAGTCGGCCTCTGGCAGCACTCGGCCGGGGTCAGCACCGACGTCGAGGCCGACGAGGTGTTCGTCGTGCTCTCCGGCCGGGCCACCATCGAGGTCGAGGACGGCCCCACCCTCGAGGTCGGGCCGGGCGACGTCGGGCTCCTGCCCGCCGGGGCCCGCACCACCTGGACGGTCCACGAGACCCTGCGCAAGGTGTACGTGGCCCGCCCGCCCGCGGCCGCCGAGGTGAATGACAGCGGTGGGATTCGCCCCTAGAGTGGGTCCGGCGGGCTCGTGCGAGCCTGGCCGCGCGGCCTGCCATCCTGGGGTCGTGCCAGTTCGGAGAGGGGACCGTTCCCATGGACGCCGCACGCGCAGCCGAGCCGATGCCCGGCGGTGAGCCGCTGTCCGACCGGGACCGCCGGATCCTCGAGTTCGAGCGGCAGTGGTGGAAGTACGCCGGTGCCAAGGAGCAGGCGATCCGCGACCTGTTCGACATGAGCGCCACCCGCTACTACCAGGTGCTCAACGCGCTGCTCGACAACCCGGCCGCACTCGAGGCCGACCCCATGCTCGTCAAGCGCCTGCGCCGCATGCGTGCCACCCGGCAGCGCGCGCGGTCGGCACGCCGGCTCGGGATCGAGCTCTGACACACTGCCTCGCACCGAGGAGGGCCGTGGGTACGGTCCCGGGTGAGGCGGGCACCGTGCCCGCACCGCTGCGCGAGGCGCTGGGGGGGACGAGATGACGTCGTTCGACGACGACGACGCACCCGCGCGCGGATCGGTCGACCACGCCGAGCCCGAGCCGCCCCTCAGCGAGACCCAGCCGATCCCCGTGGCGTTCACCGCGGCGGTCGACCCGCACCTGCCCTCCGGCCCGGACGACTACCACTACGACGACGTCCTGCCCGAGCACCCCGTGGGCGGGCGCAAGGCGCGGCGCGAGGCCGCGGAGGCGCTCGCCGCGGCGGAGGCCGCCCGCACCGCCGGCCTGCCCCCCGGCACCTACCCCGCGTCCGCCCCGCAGGCCTCGCTGCGGCCCGCGACGCCCTCGCCGCTCGGCCGCCTCGTCGTCCCCATCGCCCTGGCCCTGGTGTCCGCGGTGGCGCTGTTCGCGGCGTGGAACCACCTCCAGGCCTCCGGCGCCCCGGCCGTCCCCGTGGGCGCCGCCGGCCCGACGGCGCTGGCCTCGCCGCCCGTCCCCACGCTCGGCACCGCCAGCCCGGCGCCGAGCTCCTCGCCGTCGTCGAGCCCGAAGGCGAGCTCGTCGCCCTCGGCCCGGCCGAGCACCACGCCCTCGGCGAGGCCCAGCGGCAGCCCGTCGGCCTCGGGCGGGGCCGGCGCGCCGAGCGGGCTGCGCACGATCGACCCGACCTACACCGCCACGGACCGGCAGCCGCCGGTGATCGTGCTCAACGCGACCAACCGCGCCGGCCTGGCCGCGCGCGTGGCGGCCCGGCTGCGCGCCGACGGCTGGAAGGTCGTGCAGATCGGCAACTACCGCGGCGGCGACGTCGCCCGGACGACCTCGTTCATGATCGGCCACCTCGCGGCCGCCTCGACGCTCAAGCGCGACCTCGGCACGGTGACGCTCGTCGACGGCCTGCTGCCGGGGATGGCCGACAAGCACCTCACGCTGGTGGTCGGGGCCGACTACCCGGCCTGAGCGCGACGGCCCGGCGTCCCCGCCGGGTGAGGGGTCGGGTCGGGCGCTCGGTGTAGCCGCCGTCGGCCAGCCCCGCGCCGCGCTCGAAGGCGTTGCGGCTCCAGTGGTCGCCGGTGCGCAGGTAGGACCAGCCGACCGCGCCGAGGTAGAGCGGCAGGAACGCCAGCGTGCAGCACGCCCACTGCGTGGCGTGCACGGCCTCGTGGCGCAGCAGGCGGGGCGAGGGCTCCTCCACCCGCAGCAGCACGACGTTGCCCACCGTCACCGCGGCCGCACGGGGGAAGCCGTCGCGGACCCCGCGGGCGAGCAGCAGACCGTCGGGGCCGGGCTCGATCCGGCCGCCCCCGGCCCGGGCGAGCGCGAGGCCGAGCAGCGTCGACCCGTTGAGGGCGTTGGCCGCCAGGCGGGCCCGGTGCGCCGCGCGCACGGCCGGCTCAGGCCCGGTCCGCGCGGCGTGCGGCGTACTCCGCCACCGACACCAGCGGAGGGCGCTCGAGGGCCGCGACGTCGTGGGTCACCGTGGTGAACCCCGACACCCCGCGGTCGAACTGCACGAGGGTGTCGCCGAGCGCGACCCCGATCCCGTCGTCGCCGGACCGCGACGCCGCGGAGCCGTGGCCTGCAGCGCGGTCGAGGGCCGTGCGCAGGATCTCGGCGGCCATGCGCCCCAGGCGCCGCTCGTCGTGGTGGCGGTGCACGCGCACCCCGAGGTCCACCTGGGCCACGGCGTCGAGCCCCAGCAGCGCCACGGTGTCGACGAGCAGGGCGAGCTCGACGCCGTACCCGCACGGGAACGCGAGCCGCTCCAGCAGCGAGCGGCGGGCGGCGTACTCGCCGGCGAGCGGCTGCACGACGCCGGCCAGCTCGGGCCACAGCAGGTTGAGCAGCGGTCGGGCGACCAGCTCGGTCACCCGGCCGCCGCCGGCCGGCACCACGGTGGAGCCCTCCACCAGGGGGCGCTCGTAGACGGCCTTCACCAGGGCGACCGAGTAGTCGGCGAGCAGCGGGCCGAGCAACCCGCTGACGTAGGCCGGGGTGAACGACTGGAGGTCGGCGTCGACGAAGACGACGACGTCGCCGGTGGTGGCGGCCAGCGAGCGCCACATCGCCTCGCCCTTGCCAGGAACCACCGGCACGTCCGGCAGCACGTCCTCACGGGCGACCACGCGCGCCCCGGCCCGCCGCGCGACCTCGGCGGTGCGGTCGCGCGAGCCGGAGTCCATCACCACGAGCTCGTCGACCAGCCGCCGGTGCGCGGGCGCCCCCTCGCCGAGGCTCTCGCGCAGCGACTCGACGATGCGCCCGACCGTCGACTCCTCGTCGAGGGCGGGCAGCACGACGCTCACGGTCGTGGCGCCGCGCGCGGCGGCCAGCCGCTCGACGGGCCAGTCCTCGGCCGAGCTCGTGCGCCGGGAGAACCACGCCGCCACGTCGGCCCGCACCGCGACTCCCTCCGCCCGCGCCCACCGACGCGAGTGGGCGGCCGGTCTCAGGATCCGGACCGGCGTCGTCCCGAGGATCGGGACTCCCGTACAGTCTCCACCACGTCCGGAGGGTGCGGAGCCCGCTCCCCGACGGCCGCGCGACAGGTCCTCCTGCGCACAACAGAACAGCACGCTCATCCAGAGGGGCAGAGGGACACGGCCCTGCGAAGCCCCGGCAACCATCGCCGAACCTCTCGATGCGCTCGGCCCACGGGCCGGGGTCGCGCGAGGCCGACGGCGAGAAGGTGCCAACTCCGTCCGGCGACCACCAGGTCGTCCGGAAAGATGAGGAGAAAGGCCTCGCCATGACGACGACTCCCGTCGCCCCCAGCAGCACCCCCTCCGTCGCTCCCGACGCCGCGCCGCCCGTGCCGGACTTCGGGCCGGCGACGCACCTCACCTGCCGCGAGTGCGGCCAGACCTACGGTCTCGGCGCCGCCTACGCCTGCGCCGAGTGCTTCGGCCCGCTCGAGGTCGGCTACGACCACTCCGCCGTCACGCGCGAGCTGATCGAGTCCGGTCCCGCGAACATGTGGCGCTACTCGTGCCTGCTTCCGGTGGCGGCGTACGCCGGCGACGAGCGCAACCTCAACCCTGGCCTCACCCGGCTGGTGCGCGCCGACAACCTGGCCCGCGCCCTCGGCATGACGGGCCCGCTGTGGGTGAAGGACGACAGCGGCAACCCCACCCACTCGTTCAAGGACCGGGTGGTGGCCGTGGCCCAGAGCGCCGCGCGGCGGCTCGGCCTCGGCACGATCGCGTGCGCCTCCACGGGCAACCTGGCCAACGCGGTTGCAGCCGCTGCCGCCCGCGCCGGGCAGGACAGCGTCGTGGTGATCCCGAGCAACCTCGAGGACGGCAAGGTCCTCACCACGGCGGCCTACGGCGGCATCCTGCTCGCCGTCGACGGCACCTACGACGACGTCAACCGGCTGTGCTCCGAGCTCATCGGCGACCCCCTCACGGCGGACTGGGGCTTCGTCAACGTCAACCTGCGCCCCTACTACGCGGAGGGCTCGAAGACCGTCGGCTACGAGATCGCCGAGCAGCTCGGGTGGCGCCTGCCGCAGCAGGTCGTCGCGCCGATCGCGTCCGGCTCGCTGCTCACCAAGGTGGACAAGGCCTGGCGCGAGCTGAGCGCCCTGGGGCTCGTCGAGGGCTCGCCGTACCGGGTCTTCGGCGCGCAGGCCACCGGGTGCTCGCCGGTGGCGCAGGCGTTCCGCGCGGGCCACGACGTCGTGCGCCCGGTGCGGCCCGACACCATCGCCAAGTCGCTCGCGATCGGGAACCCCGCGGACGGCCCCTACGCGCTCGACGTCGTGCGGCGCACGGGCGGGGTGATCGAGGACGTCAGCGACGCCGAGGTGGTCGAGGGCATCCGGCTGCTCGCCGAGACCGAGGGCGTGTTCGCGGAGACCGCGGGCGGCGTCGTCGTGGCGACGCTGCGCAAGCTGCTCGCCACCGGGGCGCTCGACCCGGCCGCCGAGACGGTGATCCTCAACACCGGCGACGGGCTCAAGACGCTCGACGCCATCTCCTCGCACGTCGGCCCCACCGCGACGATCGCGCACGACGTCGACGAGGTCACCGCGGCGATCGCCGCCCACCACGCCCGCACGGGCGCCTGACCGGCCGGCGCCGGCGGCGACCGCACCACGAGAGGAACGAGCAGCACGATGAGCGTGTCCGTCCGGATCCCCACGATCCTGCGCACCTACACCGAGGGCGCGGCCGAGGTCAGCGTCGAGCCGGCCGACGCCACGCTGTCCGGCGTCCTCGACGCGCTCGAGGCCCTCGCGCCGGGCATCCGGGCGCGGGTGCTCGACGACAGCGGCGCGCTGCGCCGGTTCGTCAACGTCTACGTCGCGGACGAGGACGTGCGGTTCACCGACGGCCTCGCGACCCCGGTGGCCGCGGGCGCCCAGGTGAGCATCATCCCGGCGGTCGCGGGCGGCTGATCCCGCCGCGGGCGCCGCGTCAGAGGAGCGGCGTCTGCTGGTGCAGGGCCAGGCGCACGCGCCCGCCCGCCCAGACGTAGGTCGAGGCCATGTGGGCGCGCAGCTCCGGGCCCTCGGCGCGGCGCGCCTCGGCGGTGTACACGAGCGTGGTCGCGCCGGGGCCGAGCGGCACGGCGTGCGGCTCGGAGAGCTGGTAGCCCGCCCACGGCTCGGCGTCGCGCAGCGTCTCGACCACGTCGTCGCGGCCGAGGCACAGGCCGCCGGCCAGCAGCATCAGCCCGTCGTCGAGCATGAGGTCCTCGTAGAACTCGGCGCCGGTGCGGCGGCACAGCGAGCGCCAGCCGTCGTGCTCGAGCTCCAGCAGCGGTTCGAGACCCAGTCCTGTCATGGCGGCCACCTACCGCGGTGGCCGCCGGGCAAACCCGGCGTCCGTCCCCGATCCGTCGCGGGTTCAGTCGGGGATCGGGTCGTTCTCCGGGTCGACGTAGTGCAGGGCCGCCTCCTCGGCGGACAGGTCGTCGTCCTCGCCGACGTCGTGCGCGGTGACGTCGTCGTGCTCGCTGTCGAGCGCCTCGTCGTCCTCCACGAGCCGGCCGACGACGACCTCGCGCGGGCCCGTGCGGTGCGGCTCGAAGGTGGCCGCGACGTCGTCGGAGCCGTACTCCTCGACCAGGTCGGCCGTCATGACGTCGACGACCTCGTCGCCCGCCTGCCCCCGTCCGTGGTACGCCGGCGTGCCGTAGGGAGGGGTGCCGGTGCCGTCGTCGTCGCGATCGAGGGTGCTCATGGGGCCATTGTGGTCCGCGGGGCCCGCCATGGCGCGACGCCCCTCCCCGGGCGGGCCACCGCGCTCCGGGGGCGGGACCGGCGCGGCCCGACGGCTTGCACTCGGACCCCGAGAGTGCCAACAATGGGCGTTAGCACTCGACCCGGGAGAGTGACAGTCCGCGAGGACCCGCCCGCCCGGGGCGAGTGGCACGCGAGACCTCGCTGGTGAGGTCGGGGCCGGCAGTGCCTACCACTGTCGCGCCGCGGCCGTCCGTCGCGGGCACCCACGAGGTCCATCCCCCACGTGGAAAGGGATCGGCAGCCACATGGCGAAGATCATTGCGTTCGACGAGAACGCCCGCCGCTCGCTCGAGCGGGGCATGAACACCCTCGCCGACGCCGTCAAGGTGACGCTCGGCCCCAAGGGCCGCAACGTCGTTCTGGAGAAGAAGTGGGGCGCCCCCACGATCACCAACGACGGTGTCTCCATCGCGAAGGAGATCGAGCTCGAGGACCCGTACGAGAAGATCGGGGCCGAGCTGGTCAAGGAGGTCGCGAAGAAGACCGACGACGTCGCCGGTGACGGCACGACCACGGCGACCGTCCTGGCCCAGGCGCTCGTGCGCGAGGGTCTGCGCAACGTCGCGGCCGGCGCCAACCCGATGGCGCTCAAGCGCGGCATCGAGAAGGCCGTCGAGGCCGTGAGCGAGCAGCTCCTCTCGATGGCCAAGGAGGTCGAGACCAAGGAGCAGATCGCTGCCACGGCCTCCATCTCCGCCGCCGACACCCAGATCGGCGAGATCATCGCCGAGGCCATGGACAAGGTCGGCAAGGAAGGCGTCATCACCGTCGAGGAGAGCAACACCTTCGGCCTCGAGCTCGAGCTCACCGAGGGCATGCGCTTCGACAAGGGCTACATCTCGGGCTACTTCGTCACCGACGCCGAGCGCATGGAGACGGTCTACGAGGACGCGTACGTCCTCATCGCCAACTCCAAGATCTCCGGCGTCCGCGACCTGCTCCCGATCCTCGAGAAGGTCATCCAGTCGGGCAAGCCGCTGATGATCATCGCCGAGGACGTCGAGGGCGAGGCCCTGTCGACGCTGGTCGTCAACAAGATCAAGGGCACGTTCCGCTCGGTCGCGGTCAAGGCGCCCGGCTTCGGCGACCGCCGCAAGGCCATGCTCCAGGACATCGCGATCCTCACGGGCGGCCAGGTGATCTCCGAGGAGGTCGGCCTCAAGCTCGACTCGATCGGCCTCGAGATGCTCGGTCGCGCCCGCAAGGTGGTCGTGACCAAGGACGAGACCACCATCGTCGAGGGCGCGGGCGACTCCGAGCAGATCGCCGGCCGGGTCAACCAGATCCGCGCCGAGATCGAGAAGTCGGACTCCGACTACGACCGCGAGAAGCTCCAGGAGCGCCTCGCCAAGCTCGCCGGCGGCGTGGCCGTCATCAAGGCGGGCGCGGCCACCGAGGTGGAGCTCAAGGAGCGCAAGCACCGCATCGAGGACGCCGTCCGCAACGCGAAGGCGGCCGTCGAGGAGGGCATCGTCGCCGGCGGCGGCGTGGCCCTGCTCCAGGCGAGCGAGGCGGCCTTCGCCAAGCTCGAGCTCGAGGGTGACGAGGCCACCGGCGCGAACATCGTCCGCGTCGCCATGGAGGCCCCGCTCAAGCAGATCGCGATCAACGCCGGCCTCGAGGGCGGCGTCGTGGCGGAGAAGGTCCGCGGCCTCGAGCCCGGCTTCGGCCTCAACGCGGCCACCGGCGAGTACGTCGACCTGGTGAAGACCGGGATCATCGACCCGGCCAAGGTGACTCGCTCGGCGCTGCAGAACGCGGCGTCGATCGCGGCCCTGTTCCTCACCACCGAGGCGGTCATCGCCGACAAGCCGGAGAAGGCCGCCCCGGCCATGCCCGGCGGCGACATGGGCGGCATGGACTTCTAGTCGCCCCTGCACAGCACGACGGGCCCGGCACCGCGAGGTGCCGGGCCCGTCCGCGTCCCGCCCCGGTGGAGCGGTGCGCCGTCAGTGGTGGCGCGCGCCCCAGTGATGGTGGTGGTGGCCGAAGTCGAGGTGCGGGATCACCACGCGCACGCGCTTCGGGTTGTGGCCGGTGGCCGCGAAGAACGCGTCGCGCGCGTCCTTGAGCGCCGTCTTGTACGCCGTGCGCGCCGCGGTCATCGCGTCGGTCTTGGCGTGACGTGCGGCGACGACGGCCGGGTCGTTGGCGAAGGCCGTGCGCGCGTCCGCGATCGCCTGCACGAAGGCGGCCCGGTCGGCCGGGGCCTTGGCGCTGGCCTCGAAGGTCGCGATCGCGGCGTTGACGGCGGCCCGCAGCGTGGCCCGGGCCGTGGCCGTGGCGGTCTTGAAGTCGGCGCACGCCGCCTTCACGGCGGCCCGGTAGCTGACCGTGGCGGTGCGCACCGCGGTGCGGAAGTCCGCCCGGGCCGCCGCCTCGGCCGGCGTGGTGGTGGCCGTGTCGTAGGCCGTGTAGGCGGCGTCGATGGCGGTCGTGTACGCCGCGAAGGCAGCGCTGACCGCGGCGTCGCGCGTGGCGGCCGGGCCGGCCACGGCGGCGTCGTAGGCCGCTCGGGCGGCGAGGATCGTCCCCGGGTCCGTGGAGGTGCTCACGATCGCGCGACGGTCGGCGGCCGCCTGCACCACGACCGGGTCGGTGCGGAAGGCGTGCTCCGCGGCCCACAGGGCGCTGCGCAGCGTCGAGGTCGCCTGCGAGACGGCCTCGCGGAGGGCCTTGCGGGCGGCGGCCTCGGCGGGGTTCTGCGCCGAGTGCCATCCGTCGCGACCCGTCTCGGGGCCGCCGTTCGAGCGGTCGTGCGCGTTCGCGGCGGTGGCGAACGGCGAGGCGAGCACGAGCGAGACACCGGCAGCGGTGCCCACGAGCGCGCGACGTGTGCTGGAACGCATGGGGGGTCCTCCAGAGATGTCCGCGACCGTCCTGTGCGCGGTCGCGTGGTCCGCCTCCACCTTCGGCAGGGATGCGCGGGTCGACAAGCACGCGTAGCCCGTGCGGCACACTTCGCGACAGGCCTGCGCCGCCCCTTGGACGTCCCTTGGCACGCGTCGTACGACGCGTCACCCGCTCGGCTCAGCCGTCGCCGCGGTGCGTCCCCGCGGACGCGTGGCGAAACCCCGTGTCGCCCCGGGCGGCGCGCCTGACACGATCACCGCGTGGAGCTGGTCGTGCCTGCGGAGGAGCACCTCGAGAGCTACCTCGCCGCGCTGCGCACGCCCTGGTCGCCGGACGAGCAGCGGCCCGAGCTCGGGGTGGAGCAGATCGCCCGCGTCGAGTCCGACCCCGAGGGCTTCCTGCACGAGCTGCGCTCGGTCGACCCCGAGGGCCGCACCGTGACGCTGCCCGACGGCACCGTGGTGCCGCGGCTGCCGAGCCATCGCCGCTGGATCTGGGACGGCGAGTTCTGCGGCAGCATCGACCTGCGCTGGCAGCCGGGCACCTCTGCGCTGCCGGAGCACTGCCTCGGGCACATCGGCTACGGCGTCGTGCCGTGGAAGCGCCGTCGCGGCTACGCCACGCAGGCCCTGGCCGGGATCCTCGAGCTCGCCGAGGGCATGGGCCTGCCCCACGTCGACATCGTCACCGACCTCGACAACACGGCGTCGCAGCGGGTCGTGCTCGCCAACGGCGGGACCCTGGTGCGCCGCTTCACCAAGCCGAGCACCTCGCACGGCGGCGAGGGCCTGCTGTTCCGCGTGGCGCTGCCCCGCACCGCCGCGCAGGACTGACAGCATCGAGGGCCGCGCCGGTGGCGGTGCGGCCAGGACGGAGGGGGAGCGTGCCGGTCATCGAGGTGGAGGACCTCACCCGCAGCTACGCCAGCGGCCGCCGGCTGGGCCGGGCACCGCGGCGGGTGGTGGAGGCGGTGCGCGGTGTCTCCTTCGAGGTCGAGCGCGGCGAGCTGTTCGGGCTGCTGGGTCCCAACGGCGCGGGCAAGACGACCACCATCAAGATGCTCATCACCCTCCTGCTGCCCACCTCCGGCACCGCACGGGTGCTCGGCCGCGACGTGGTCGCCGAGCCGCGCGAGGTTCGCCGTCGCATCGGCTACGTCTTCGGCGGCGACAAGGGCCTCTACGAGCGCCTGTCCGGCCTGGACAACCTGCGGTACTTCGCGGAGCTGTACGGCGTCCCCCCGCGCGAGGTGCGGCCGCGGATCGGCGAGCTGCTCGAGCTCGTGGGCCTGGCGGGCCGGGAGAACGAGCGGGTGGAGGGCTACTCGCGCGGCATGCGGCAGCGCCTGCACATCGCCCGCGGGCTGCTGCACCGCCCGGAGGTGCTGTTCCTCGACGAGCCGAGCATCGGCATCGACCCGGTCGGTGCGCGCGAGCTGCGCGAGACCGTGGCGGCGCTGGTGTCCACCGGCACCACCGTGCTGCTCACGACGCACTACATGTTCGAGGCCGACGAGCTGTGCGACCGCATCGCCGTGATCGCGGGTGGCCGCATCATCGCCGAGGGCACGCCCGCCGCGCTGAAGTCCAACGTCGCCGACGGGCACGTGGTCGAGATCGAGGTGTACGACGGCATCGAGGCGGCGCAGGCCGACGCCGTGCGCGCGCTGCCCGGCGTCACCGCAGTCGCCGTCGAGGAGGGGGCGCACTCGCAGCTGCTCGTCGTGCGCACCGCGGCCGCGGCGCAGGTGACGCCCGCGGTGCTGGCGTCGCTGACGGGGCGCTCGCTGGGCCGCGTCGCCACCCGGGAGCCCACGCTGGAGGACGCGTACGTCGAGCTGGTGCGCCAGGCATGAGGACGCTGCGCCTGGTGGGCGTCGGATGGTGGATGCAGCTGAAGAACCGCAGCCGCTCGGCCTTCGACGGCCTGCTCTCGATCCTCTACCCGCTGTTCTTCGCGGCCACGATCTTCCTCGTCTACCAGCAGAACGGCGACCCCTCGGTGCTCGTCAGCGCCGCGGTCGGGGCGAGCCTCATGGGCATCTGGTCGGCGGTGAGCACCACGGCGTCCACCACCCTCCAGGGCGAGCGCCGTCAGGGCACGCTCGAGCTGCTCGTGGCGGCGCCCACGCCGTTCAGCCTGGTGATCCTCCCGGCGACGGTGAGCATGGCCACGATCGGCCTCTGGAGCTTCGTCGTCACGCTGCTGTTCGGCCGGTTCGCCTTCGGCATCCCCATCTCCTTCGACCAGCCCGTGGTGTTCGTGATCGCGGCGCTCGTGCTCGCGTTCTCGCTGGGGCTCGTGGGCTTCCTCCAGGCGGTCACCTCCGTGCGCTACCGCGCCGCGTGGGCGCTCGGCTCGCTCTTCGAGTTCCCGGTGTGGCTGGTGTGCGGCTTCCTCGTGCCGCTCAGCTCCCTCCCGTCGTGGGTGGCGCCCATCGCCTACGCCCTGCCACCCACCTGGGGGGTCTCGGCCGTGCGGGCCGCGGCGTTCGGCGGGTCGCCGTGGCGCGACATCGCGCTGTGCCTGCTCACCGGTGCCGTCTACGCGCTCGTCGGCGTCCTCATCGCGCGGCGCCTGGTGGACTCCGCGCGCGGCAACGCCACGCTGGCGCTCACGTGAGGGGGCCGTCATGAGGACGTCGCTGCGCATCTTCTTCATCGGCGGGATGACGAGCTACCGGGCCCTGTTCCACTGGCTCACGCCGTGGATCCTCATCCCCACGTTCGTGCTCTCGCCGCTGTTCCAGCTGGTGTTCTTCGTCTTCGTGGGCCGCGACGCCGGCTACGCCGACGACACCTTCTACCTCATCGGCAACGCCGTGCAGCTCGCGTCGATCCCGTGCCTGTTCGCGATGGGCAACACGATCGGCAACGAGCGCTACTTCCAGACCCTCGGGCTGCTTCTCGCCAGCCCCGCGCGCCGGCTCCCGCTGTTCCTCGGCCGGTCGCTGCCGGTCATCGTCAACGGCTTCCTGGTCTCGCTCGTGGTGCTGGTGACCGGGGCGCTGCTGCTCCGGGTGAGCATGGCTGCGGCGGCGTGGCCCGAGATCGTCGGCGTGCTCGTGGTGACGTCGTTCTCCTGCACCGGCCTCGGGCTCGCCGCCGCCGCCCTCGCGCTGAGGGTGCGCGAGACCGCGGTGCTGTCCAACATCATCGCGGGCCTGCTCATCGTGTTCTGCGGCGTCAACGTCGCGGTGTCGGCGCTGCCGGCGTGGATGCAGCCGATCTCGAACGCGCTGCCGCTGACGCACGGGATCGAGGCGGCCCGCGACCTCGCGGCCGGCTCGTCGTGGGGGCAGGTGTCCGGGCTCGTCGTGGCCGAGGCGGCCATCGGCCTGGCCTGGGCCGCCCTGGGCATCGGCCTGCTCTTCTACTTCGAGGTGGAGAGCCGGCGGCAGGCGACCCTCGAGCTCGCCTAGCCCCAGCGGCGAGGTTCCTCCGGCGGCCGCGCGAGGTCGTCGTCCTCCAGCGCGAGCTCCCACCACCCGACGTCGCGCCAGCCCCCGAGCTTCCACCCGACGCGGTGGTAGACCCCGACCGGCGTGAAGCCGAACGACTCGTGCAGCCGGACGCTGGCCTCGTTCGGCAGGGCGATGCCGGCGTAGGCGCGCAGGTAGCCGAGCCGCCGTACCTCGGGCAGGAGCCGGGCGTAGAGCGCGGACCCGATGCCGCGACGCGTCGCGGAGGGGTCGAGGTACACCGAGACGTCGACGGCCCAGCGGTAGGCGGCCCGCTCGCGGTGCCGTCCGGCGTACGCGAAGCCGACCACGTCGTCCTCGATCGTGGCCACGAGCCACGGCAGCCGCGGCTCGGACGATCGCCGAGCCTCCATCGCGTCGGCGCCGGGCGGCACCTCCTCGAAGGAGGCGAACGAGGCGAGCACGTGGTGGCCGTACACGCGGGCGATGGCCGCGGCGTCGTCGGCCCCGGCTGGGCGCACCTCGGCGGGCTGCACGCGGGGAGCGTACGGCCGACTCGCGCGGTGCCGGGAGCCGGCCGGCGACCGGGCGTCGGCTAGGTTCCACGGATGCTGCGCGCACCGGTGGGCCCGTGAGCGGCTCCGCGCGCGCCACGGGCCCTCGTGCCGCGCGGCGTCGCCGGCTCACCTGGGCGGTCGCCGGCGTGCTGGTGGCCTCGCTCGTGCTGGGCGTCGTCGTGGTGCTCGTCGGGCTCGGCCAGGGCGGCACCCCGCAGGTGGTGGAGCCGCCCTACGACCCGCTGCTGCCCGGCGCGCCCCTGGTGGTCGTGCCGGCTCCGGCGCCGCCCGCGCGCGTGACCGGCATCGGCCACGACGTCTCCTACCCGCAGTGCCGCAGCACGCTGCCGCCCAAGCCCGCCTTCGCCATCGTCGGGGTGAACGGCGGAGCGCCCCTCACCTCGAACCGCTGCTTCGCCGAGCAGGTGGCGTGGGCGCGCACGAGCAAGGTGGGCTACGCGGTCTACGTGAACACGTCGTACTCCGGCAAGGGGGACCCGGTCGCGTACGGCCGGCGACTCGTGGAGGACGCGATCGCGCGCGAGCACGCCGCCGGGGTCAGCGGCACCGCCGTGTGGTGGCTCGACGTCGAGCTCGGCAACACCTGGCGCGGCACCCAGCAGGAGAACGCGACGGTGCTGGCGGCGATGGCCGCGCGGCTCCAGGAGGCGGGCGTCCGGGTCGGCATCTACTCCTCGCCGCCTCAGTTCCAGGAGATCGCCGGAGCCTGGGAGCCGGGGCTGCCGGTGTGGAACGCGACCGGGCCGGGGACGCGCAAGGCGGCGCTCGCGTCCTGCTCGGAGTCGTTCGCCGGGTCGCGCACCGCCATCGTGCAGTGGGTGCAGAAGCGGGGATCCGCCCTGCTCGACCACGACGTCGTGTGCCCGGCGTGGCGCGACCGGGCCGGCGACCTGCTCGACCTCGGGCACGCCGGCTGACCCCCGGTCGACAGCGCGGGACGCGCGGCATAAGTTCGGGCATTGAACGAATCCGTCGCCCGGCTCGCGCGGCCGGGCCGAGCGCAGGAGAGCACCGTGCCCGCAGCAGTCCGTGACCTCGCCGGGACCGTCGTCGCCATCACCGGGGCGACCGCCGGGATCGGGGCCGCCACCGCCCGCCAGCTCGTGGCCGAGGGCGCCCGGGTGGCGCTCGGCGGACGCCGGGTGGAGCGCCTCGACGCGCTGGTCGCCGAGCTCGGCGCGGACGCCGCCGTGGCCGTCCCGATGGACGTGCGCCGTCCCGAGGACAACGCGCGGCTCGTGGACGCCGCGGTGCAGCGGTGGGGCCGGCTGGACTCCGTGGTGCCCAACGCCGGCATCGGGATGTACGGCGGGATCCTCGACCAGACCGACGAGCAGCTCGCCGAGATGATGGACACCAACTACGCCGGCACGGTGTGGACCGTGCGCGCGGCGCTCCCGGCGCTGCTCGAGGCGGGCGGCGGCGACATCGTCATCGTGTCCAGCGTCGCCGGGTTCCGCGGCGGTGCCGACGAGGCGGTGTACGCCGGCACCAAGCACGCGCAGGTGGGGCTCGCCGGCTCGCTCGACCGCGAGCTGCGCGAGCAGGGTGTGCGCGTCACGCTCATCTGCCCCGCGGGCACCGCGACTGAGTTCGCCGTGGGCGCGGGCCGCACCGAGGACGACCCCCGGTTCGCCGACTGGCTCACCGCCGACGATGTCGCGCACGCGATCGTGACGACGCTGCAGCAGCCGCGCTCGATGCGCACGGCGATCTGGACGCTGTGGAGCATGGGGCAGGGCAGCTGACCCGCACGACGCCGGCCCACCACACGCGCGGCCGAGGAGCCTGCGCTCGACTCCCGTGACGCCGGCCGCTGAGGCGATCCCGCACGTCGGCGTCAGCCTCTGGTGCGTCGTGATCGGGCGACGCGGCTGATGCGCTGGGTGGGGACCGCCCTGCGCCTTCGCCGGCGTCCGGTGGTGGCCGATGGACCTGGCTGTCGCCTACGAAGTCGTCGACCGGCACGCCCCCGGATCGTCCGGAACTCTGATTGCGCAGGCTGTCCCGCGGGGGCCCCCTTGCACCTGCCCGAGTAGTCGCGGACTCCGCATCGAACCGCGGCGACGCTGGCGTGAGAGTGCAGCACGTAGGACGCGCCCGTGGGGACCGCACAGCAGGCCGACGCCACCCGGGGACTGACGTGGCCGTCCACACCCTGTGGACGGACGATCGGTGAAATCCCTTGGGATTGCTGGGGATTGGGGGTTGTGCCTGTCAGCGGTCTCCGATAGCATTCCCACATTCATCCGAAACCAGCCGAACATCTGGGAGGTGCCCGATGACCGCCGTCGACGACCGCGACACCACCCCTTCGTTCGGCCCGGTGGGTCTCGGGTTCCACCCGGACTGGGACGTGCACGACCCGATCGCGTGGCTGACCGGAGACCCCCGTGCACTGCTGCCGCTGCTCGAGCAGCCGGTGGACGCGACCGACCTGATCCTGCTCGAGCAGGTCGACGTCGAGGCGATCACCGAGCCGGCCGAGCTGATCGACTACCTGTCCGTCGCGACCCGGCTC